>JAJYOS010000511.1 GCA_021796055.1 Bacteroidota bacterium | reverse complement strand
TCGGTATGCAGCACTTGACGAGCTTCTCGCAAACTCGGATATCATCTCTCTGCACTGTCCCTACAACACGGCCACCCATCATCTTATAAACATGAAGAATATCAACCTGGTCAAGCGCAGTGCGCTGTTCATCAACACCGCCCGGGCCGGGATCATCGAGTCGGCCGCGCTTCACTACGCGCTCGAGACCGGCATTTTCGGCGGAGCGGGCCTCGATGTCTTTGAAGGTGAGGATCTCGTGAAGGAGGAGAATCAGATGTTGACACGAAATGTGTCGGTGGAGCATCTTAAAGCTGTTTTGGAAAAGAACATTTTGATGAACAAGGAGAACGTAATCATCACGCCTCATATTGCGTTCGACAGTGTCGAAGCGGTGGAAAGAATATTACAGACGACCATTGATAACATTGTGGCCTACTCGACCGGGTCACCCGCAAATATCGTTAAGTGACAAGGTGTTCAGCGAAGTGATGTCGTCCAGGTACAAATGCATGCATATGAGAATTTACACAGAGTGAGTTGACCCGACATGGCAATAGAGACACACGAAGAAGAGATACTGGGTAAAGCGTATGACGCAAGGTTGATGCGGCGCCTGCTGCACTACCTCAGGCCGTACAAGATCCAGGTGGTAATTGCAGTAGTCATTACTATTGCCTATTCCGGCCTGGGTCCGCTTAGGCCTTATCTCACTAAGATCGCGGTAGACAGTTATATAGAAAAGGGTAACGCCGCAGGTCTGTTCAAGATCATCCTTATCATGTTCGGGGTCATCTCGGCGCAGGCTCTGTTACGGTACGGTTCTGCATATCTGACGCAGTGGATCGGACAAAAAACCATCTTCGATATACGGATGGAGATATTCACACATCTCCAGAGGCTCGGGATAAAATACTTCGACAGAAACCCTGTCGGCAGGCTCGTGACGCGCGTAACAAACGACGTCGAGGCGCTCAACGATTTGTTCTCGTCCGGCATTGTAATGGCTTTCGGCGATGTGTTCACAATAATCTGGATCCTCACCTTCATGTTCAGCCTCAGCCTCCAGCTCGCCCTTGTGACCCTGACGGTCCTTCCCATCCTTTTCTATATTACGCTGCTTTTCAGGAAGAAGGTCCGTTCGTCGTACCGTGAAATCCGCATCTTGATTGCGCGGATAAATTCATTCCTTCAGGAACACATTACGGGAGTGGTAGTCGATCAGATATACAACCGGGAGCACAGAGCGTTCTCGAGTTTTGATTCGGTGGACGGAAAACTCCGCGATGCAAACGTCAGATCGGTGTTTTATTACGCGCTGTTCTATCCAGGAGTCGAACTTACGAGCGCTATAGCGGTTGGACTGATTATTTGGTTCGGAGGAACACATCTTGTATCTGAAGAATTCTTCAGGGCCCATGGCGGCATCTCGCTCGGCATACTAATCGCCTTTCTCCAATACACCGAGCAGTTTTTCACTCCGATCAGGGATCTATCTGAAAAATACAACATCCTTCAGACAGCCATGGCATCTTCAGAGAGGATATTCAAGGTCGTCGACGACAAGACTTTGATCCCTGAAACCCCGAATCCGGAGCCTCTCGGCCAGGTGAAGGGTAAAATCGAATTCAAAGACGTCTCGTTCGCATACGACGGTGATAACCACGTCTTGAAAAATGTATCGTTCACTGCAAATCCGGGAGAGACGATCGCCATCGTCGGCGCGACTGGGGCTGGAAAAACTTCAATCGTCAACCTCCTCATGCGTTTTTATGAGGTTAATTCGGGGGGCGTCTACATCGACGGACACAATGTGAAGGATGTATCTGCGGCAGACCTTCGTAAAAATATTGCGATAGTCATGCAGGACGTGTTCCTCTTTTCAGGAAGCGTCCGCTACAACATCGCGCTGGGCAACGACAACATCCCCTTCGAGAAAGTCAAAGAAGCGGCATCGCTGGTCGGTGCGAGCGATTTCATCGAGAGACTTCCTAAAGAATATGACGACGACGTCAAGGAACGCGGAGCCGCGCTTTCCGTCGGCCAGAAGCAACTGATCTCGTTCGCCCGTGCTCTCGCCCATAATCCGCGGATACTTGTACTCGATGAAGCTACCGCGAATATAGACACAGAAACGGAACAGCTGATCCAGAAAGGAACTGCGAACCTGCTGAAAGGGAGAACCAGCATAGTGATCGCCCATCGGCTTTCAACCATCCAGCATGCAACGAAGATTATCGTACTCCACAAAGGCGAGATCCGCGAGCAGGGAACCCATCAGGAACTCGTATCGTTGGGGGGTATCTATTACAGGCTCTACCAGTTACAGTACAAAGATCAGGAGCGTCTGGCCAAAAGTCTGCGCTCCTCAGAAGCGAAATAGGTACGGGATTACCTGGCCTAAACAGGAGCCGGACCAACGTAGACCAACGGAGGTAACATGTCCGTCAAGCAACGTCTGATGACGCTGGGTCGTCACATCGACGAAGGAGAAAGGGAACATCCCGAGGCAACCGGGGATTTCAGCGGGTTGCTGAGTGATCTTGCAATAGCCGTCAAACTCATTTGGCGCGAAGTGAGCAAGGCAGGTCTGATTGAGATTCTCGGCAGCACGGACCGCCAGAATGACAGCGGTGACGAAATAAAGAAACTCGACGAGTTCGCGAACGAGACTATTTACCGGGCCATGGACCACGGCGGCCACCTCTGCGTGATGGCGTCGGAGGAGAGTCAAGGATTGATGAAGATACCCGACAGGTACCCGAAAGGAAAATATGTCCTTGTCTATGATCCGATCGACGGCTCATCCAATATAGACGCCAATGTATCGATCGGAAGCATATTCGGAATATTCCGCCGAGTCACCCCATCCGGCCCCGGGACCGAGGAAGATTGCCTTCAGTCCGGATATAAGCTTGCGGCAGCCGCGTACGTAATCTACGGCTCGAGTACGATTTTCGTATACTGCACCGGTAAAGGAGTGCACGGTTTCACACTCGACCCATCGGTCGGAGAATTCCTACTGTCACACGAGAACATGAGAATCCCCAAACGTGGTAAGACCTACAGCGTCAATGAAGGCAACTATGAGAAGTGGGACACCAACGTCCGGAATTACGTCGACTACCTGAAGAAGGATGATCCGACCACGGGCAGGCCTTACACCTCACGGTATGTTGGGTCGCTGGTCGCGGATCTTCACAGGAACATATTACACGGCGGCATCTTTTTGTATCCCGGCGACAAAACATATCCCGAAGGGAAGCTTCGATTGGTTTACGAATGCTCGCCGCTTTCGTACATAGTTGAACACGCTGGAGGGAGAGCCTCCGACGGGACCGGGCGGATACTTGATATCGTTCCGACCTGCATACACCAGAGGACGAAGCTCTTCATCGGCTCGGAGGAGGACGTGAAAGAAGCTGAAGATTTTATCCAGGGTCGGAGAATAGCATAGAGAAAGAGATACACACCAAAAGAATGCGACAAATACGAACCGTTTGCAGGGGCCAACTGTCGACTTCTTGTCTCCTCGGAATCAAAAAATCCGCGTTTGGAGTTAACTTCAATTAAACTTCCAATCCACAATTCGAAAGGAATCGGGATGCTTACCTTGCGCCGCACAATTCTTGTACTATCCATCGCCTCATCGACGGCTTTTGCCCAGGTCTCCATTCTCAAGCCCGCCTTTGGCACCCACGGCATGGTCTCGACTTCCGATTCAATAGCCACGGCGGTCGGTGTGAGAATATTGAAAGAAGGCGGCAACGCGATCGACGCGGCGGTCGCCGTCGGGTTCGTGCTCGCGGTTACATATCCACAGGCCGGTAATCTCGGGGGCGGAGGTTATTACATGATCCATCTGCGGGACGGAAAGAACTACTCCATCGACGCCCGCGAAACAGCGCCCGCCGCTGCCAGCAGAAACATGTATCTTGATAGTGCCGGCAATGTCGACAACGAGAAGGAACTCGTGGGCGGGCTCTCTGTCGGTGTCCCGGGAAATGTTGACGGGCTGGTGCTTGCCGAGAAGAAATTCGGAAGGCTTACCCTGAAGAAGGTGATGCAGCCTGCGATTGAATTGGCCCGGAAAGGGTTCAGGGTAAACTGGAAGCTGGGATTCGACTTCAGACATGACTTCAAGTTGTTCAAGAGGTTTCCTTCCACAATGAAATATTTCTCGAAGAAAGATACCACTTTTCAAAAAGGTGACCTGATTGTCCAGAAGGACCTGGCAAGAATTCTCACCAAAATTGCCAGACAGGGAAGGGACGGGTTTTATAAAGGAGAAGTCCCCGAGTTGATAGCGAAAGAGGACCGGGTGACCGGTGGCGTCATAACGTCCAGAGACGTGGAGAATTACCATGCCGTTATAAGGGAGCCCATTAGCGTAACATATCATGGTTACGAAGTACTCAGTATGCCCCCATCAAGCTCGGGCGGTGTATGCGTCGCGGAGATACTCAATATTCTGGAGCATTTTAATCTGGCGAAATATGGATTTGGGGCTTCACAAAGTCTCCATTATGAGCTTGAAGCCATGCGCCGTGCATTCGCCGACAGGGATAAATATCTGGGCGACATCGACTTTGTCTCCATCCCGATGAAAAGGCTCCTGTCAAAGTCATATGCCGACACATTAGCTTCGCAAATTGACCCGTTCAGCGCGACTCCGAGCATCGACATCTATCCCGATCTCATTCATCCTCCAAAGGAGGGAACTCACACGACGCACTATTCGGTGGTAGATAAAGAAGGCGACGCGGTCAGTGTCACGACCACGCTGAACAGCTACTTCGGTTCGATGGTGGTCGTCGATGGCGCGGGGTTCTTTTTGAACAATGAGATGGATGATTTCAGCGCGAAGCCCGGCACCCCAAATCAGTTCGGCGCGATCGGGGCTGAGGCTAATTCAATACGGGCAGGAAAGAGGATGCTGAGCTCGATGACGCCGACCATTGTACTTAAGAACGGGAAGCCCTTTCTGATCCTCGGCTCGCCGGGCGGTACGTCCATTATCAACGCGGTGGTTGACGTTCTCCTCAATGTCATCGATTACCATATGCCTCTCGCGGAGGCGGAAATGGCCCCCCGCGTTCACATGCAATGGGTCCCCGACAAAGTGTTCTACGAGCCGGGCGCGCTGGTCTACGACGTGAAACAAAGCCTGATCTCCAGAGGCTACTCCCTTAAACAAATTCCATACATAGGCGAGGTACAGGCAATCCTCGTGACTCCGAAAGGCTATGAAGGTGTTGCTGACCCTCGTGGGGCCGGCGACGCGGAGGGCTATTGACTGGATTCGATACCGGGGATGTTGTCGTTGCCCAGCGC
>JAJYOS010000510.1 GCA_021796055.1 Bacteroidota bacterium | reverse complement strand
TACCTTCGAGTAAGGTACAGGGAGATAACAATAGAAGTCCATGAGAGGAAGCTCCCGAAGGGAATCTTGAAATCCCCGGTGATGTCCTTTCTGAAATACATGGTGACCCAATAGAGGCATGAAAGTAAGGCAGCAAACCATACCGCGATCAGGAAGTTCGCCAAACCGAGGAAAAATCCGACAAGCGCCGCGAGCTTCACATCCCCCATCCCCATTGTCTCTTTTCCGAAACAGAAGTCGCCCATGATCCTGAACAGGAACAGCACACCTGCAGAAAACGCTGCATATGTTATCGAATACCAAACCGATTGGAATGAGAGGAAGCCTATTGCGATGACTCCGACAACGATCCCCACAAGCACCAAGCCATTGGGTATAATCAGGTTTTCCCAATCAATGAATCCTATTATCAGCATTAAGAGAAAAAACGCCGCTTCCACTACCGCGCGTAATGAGATCCCAGTAAAGATGAAGATGAGTACGAATACCGCCCCAGATAGCAGTTCAACAATCGTATCCCTTAATGCTATAGGTTTGTGGCATCCCTTGCATCGTCCACTTAGGGCGACAAAGGACAATACCGGAAAAATCTCGTACCATCTGAGCTCCCTGCGGCAGGCCGGACAAAATGATCCTGGGATCACCACTGAGATACCTCTTGGAATTCGATAGATGCAAACGTTTGCGAAACTACCGAAGGCCGCACCGACAAGGAACACCAACGATGCTGAAATGCTCATTGCGCGGAATTTCGAAAATTATGCCGGTGTCTTGTCAACGATGTTACCCGTCTGGTCGACAGTCCACGTGTTATAGCGTCCGTCACCGTTAAAATCGACGACAGCCACTGCCTCCGCCAGAAAGCTGTTGGCATCCGCAGAAACAATGGTTATCCTGTACCTTGCTCTCCCCCCGTCTGTAACAAGCTTGTCCTGCTCGAACCCGATGTCACTCAATGTGGTTGTGTACGTGTCATGCTCATATTTGTAGCTTTTCTCCAAAGTGTACACTTGCTTCAGCATTAGCTTAGCCTCGGTCTCCTTGGCCTTCGTAACCACAGGCTGGAGTCGTGGCAGAGCCAGTAACACCAGAATACCTATGATAACCAGAACTACCATCAGCTCGACAAGGGAAAAGCCTGGCGATCCGGAATATGCCCTCTTGGTTTTCATGAATTCACCCATAGTTGAAATGTTTGAGCGATTGGTCTCACTTTGTCTCAAAATGTCCTGTGCTCCTATTCCATACGAGAAGTGAGGCATTTTCGTGCCACCAGTAATCCCGATAAGCTGACGGGGATAGCTCCCCATTGCTTCCACCCGCAGCGATTCTCGCTTTTCTGAATTGAGGCTCTCCAAAATCAGTTCCTAGCCATTGCATAAGCCCTTCGTAAGCAACCTCACCTATTGTTTTGTGAAGAAACCAGATGTAAGTATGGTCAGTTGAAGATTTGATGAGAATCCCTATAACCCGCGAATCTGGAGTTAGAGTCCCCTTAGTTGCCCGGTTGTGATATGTATTTGTAATTGCGTTTAAGGCAGCGGCTCTTGCCGGAGCGAAACGACAGGAATCAGCCGCATTCAGCAGTACCTGAAAGGCCTGCGGAGTACCGATCTTCATGAGAGTATAGATCGCGTACAACTTACCTTCAAAGAAAGTGGCCTTACCCTCTCCTGTATCAACGGAAGCAAGTGAGTTCCATAGAGTATCAGAGAAGATCATGTCGGATAGAGCCGGTACGGCAGTGTCCCCCTTCTGGGCCACGACTTCTTCCGCTTCCACGAGATTCAGATTTTTTCCAATATCCAGGAAGAGGCCAGTTATTTCACGGGCGTTTGGGGTGATCGACAATACCGGCAGAGGGGTAGCGACGGGACCCATCGAGCGGAATCCGGTTTGTGTCGTGTCCTGTGCGACCGAAAGCGAAGTGCAGCAAAGGACGACCATCACTGCAATAAATGTCTTCATTTTCAAATACTCCTTATTAATGTCAAAGTATCAGATGGCTTGTAATACCTGGGAGCCTTCACATCTCACAAACCCAATGAATTTCCGTGAGAAAATGGCTTGAATGTGATTTGTCATTTCCCAAGGTTCATCGGTATTTAGGTATAGGCATTATGCATTGGGCCCAATTTCAAGAATATGGGGCATAGCAGCACGTGTGCCTGTAGCCGTGTCAGAACTGCAGGAGCTACGATCTAGCTCCGAAAATGATAGTCGACAACAAAGCGCATTTCTCCTGTTGCCATGAATTCGATCTCCATCGGGGTAGAGGATTATCTTGAAATCCCGTCGGATTGTGAGGTCAGCCGCAAGCGACCGACCTGGGAGCAATTGGGACACTACTTCTCTTCCTAGATTGCCGTTCGGGGCGGGTACTCCTTTCAGGCGAACCAAGAAATCCAGGACATATTCAACCGAATGAGATTGAACTTTCAAAGGTTCGTAACCAGATTCAATTGCTCAGATTTGATTAAACTTGTTTAGGGGGATGCTGATAAACCTCGAATTGGAACTCTGACAGGCAGCTACCGATCACCCCTCGGAAACTTCTGAGGGCGCAACTGTTACCAAAGCCGCCAATCTTCTTGATTTAGCCAGGTTTCAGCCACATAATGATAAGAATGAAAATAAAAAGCAGTGATCCGTAAATGGCTAAATATGCATTACGTTTCTCAAAATCAGTAAGCTCCTTCCAACGGGGTATCTTATTCTTCAAGCTTATGGTCGTGTAAATAAGAATTCCCGCAGTCAGGACATACATAAAGCTGAAACCGAATATCTTTTGGAACTCATCGATGAAATATTTCATCCGAAATCACCTCTTCCTGTTGCTATAGACTGTTATGTCAGGAAGATAATAGACTGTCGGACCTCCCACTAGGTACGGAGGAACAATGGGTATTGTGCCGAGATTACCTTCAAGAGCATAAGCTGCAGAAGATCGCAGGATTTCGCTACCTGCTACTGTAATATAGTTTGCATTGTGAGTATCAAGCCAGCTTGCGCTCCAATCGCCCGCCCCAAGTTCTCCTAAGTACATTGCAGCATTCGATATAATTCCAGTCAGGCTCCCCTTCCTATACACTGCGTAGTTAACAGCCTGTAGACCAAGACTTACTCCTTTAAGCACTGTTGCACCCTGAATCAGGACAGCGCCTGCTGGGACAGTAGAGCCGAAGTCCAGTAGGCCAGCACCCATTGCAGCCAGACCGAATGTTCCCAGAACATTTGATGCGCTGTTCGTCAAGTCCGACCACCAATTGAGTCGGTTTGAGATCTCAAGGGCAGTTTCGCCTCCAACCCATACCTGCCACGTAACACTACCGATTGTAGGTTGGACGGGTATCACCTTACCATTATCAGAGAGATTTGCCATATTGTAAGTAACGAACGTACCTGACTCGGTTACCCAATGACCACTTGTCGCCGCAACTATTGCCTGCGCAATCACGCCACCAGGCAGACCGACGAATGCCCCACTCCCAAGTGGTCCGTACGGGACGTCACCGTAAAGCACGTTACCGCCGAATCCAAAACCTGCCCAAATGTCTAGAAGAGTATTTCCAAAGCTGCCGATGGCTGCTCCGGTTGCCCCTCCTCCCGGCGAAAGCGCACCACCACCTCCTGCGACCATCCCAATCTCTTGTGCGTCCAGCCAGTCTGCTTCCATAGACAGATAGTCTGGCGGTGGCGCCATAGGATTTTTAACCATACCTGTTGGATCGGTGAACGACACTGGATTTCCTCCAACATATCCATACGGCGATGTGCTGCTATGAGCCGGATCGTCAGAATTGAATATGGCTGTGCTGTCGCTGTAGAACCGCGCGCGGAAGTTGTACATTCCGGTCGTCTCGAACTGATCGAATTCCTGTCCCGTGAACTTGTACGGAATATCGGTACTCACGCTCGACCTCTGAGTTGTCCCGTAGACATCATAGTCGTAATAGGATACTTCAGAACCGCTGGAATTCGCCAATAGTCGCACCGAGCCGAGATGATCCTTGTGCACATAGTACCAAGAAGTGTAGAGTCGCATTGCGATGAGTCCTGTCGGGCCGTACACGTAGAGTCGTTCCGAACCATCGCTCATCTTCTGCATGATGGGGTATGACAAGCCACCATGGAGGTAAATGGTGGTTGTGGTGGATGAAGAGGTAGCTTCACTCTTATAGACCCTCTGCTCCGCACCTCCGTACTCGAGAGTGATTACATCACTTGTCACGCTGTTCGATATCTGAGAAGTCAGCGCCGTGAACGGGTCATAGGTGTACGAAAGCCCCGCAGTGGTCGAGGATGTCATATTGCCGCTTGGATCATAGACGTATTGATTACCACCGGAACCCGTATTCTGCAATCGGTTTGTGCCGGCATAGTAATTATAGCTAAGTGTGCCTGCAGTACCCCGCTGGACAGTAGTAATGTTCCCGTTCGGGTCATAAGTGGTGGGGCTTCCGACTCCGACATCCATCGAGCTGAGCGAGTTATCTGCAGCGGCGAGTCTTCCGAAATTGTCGTACTGGAACTTATAACCGAGCGCGGACGGGCCTCCCGAGTAATAGAAAACACTATCGGACGCCATGAGCCCGTGGTAGAAGCCTTCGTTGTTATTATAGCCGCCGCTCGTGTACGTCATGTGCTCCGAGAAAAGCGAGTTATCAATGCTGGTCAGACGGCCTTCCGGATCATACGAATACGTCCTCGTTTCTGGCGTCCCGCCAGGGTCGAAGATTTCAGTTGCCATCTCTCCCTCAGTGTTGTAAGTGTAATTGGCAAATGGAGCACTTCCAGCCTGTCCTACCTGAGTCACCCTTCCAACCTGATCATATGCGTATGTCACAGTATCCTGGTTGTAGGAACTCGGTGGATAATCTATTTGAGTCACCCTTCCGACCTGGTCGTAATCGTAGTATGTAGTATACGCTGTCGATGAATTCCAATCGGTTATTTTCTGACTAACCGACGTAACGTCACCATATCTGTCATAGGAGAAGGTCTCTATAACGTCAGCTGTGTCGCCGCTGTTGTTGTTTGTGAGTACCTGATATATCCTTCCGACGAGGTTGCCGCACCCGTTGGTTCCATAATCGTAAGCATACTGTTTTCTCCAGGTGGAAGGTGTAGGAGGCCATGAAGGGTCGTTATCGGCATAGTTTTGCAAGGTCGATCCGTCGCCCCACGCAGTGTTCGATATGTATCCTTTCTCAATCACTCTTCCTAAACTATCGTATTTCCAATATAGGACATTGTTATTTGCAAGTCCATCGGCGTCCGCCATGAACCTGAGCCGTCCCGCCGTGTCGTAGATGTAC
>JAJYOS010000509.1:322-5335 GCA_021796055.1 Bacteroidota bacterium | reverse complement strand
GGATGCTGCGTCACCGTCGACGGCGGCAAGACTTGGTCAAGCTGGTACAACCAGCCAACGGGGCAATTCTATCATATCGCGGTTGATGACCAGTTTCCTTACAGAATCTACGGCGGCCAGCAGGATAATGGGACGGTGGGCATATCGAGTCGTGGACCCAACGGCGTCATTAGCCTCCGCGAATGGCACCCGGTTGGCGGCGACGAGCGCGATTACGATGTCCCGAAACCTGGCGATCCCAACCTTGTGTTCGGCAGCGGACTCGGCGGTCATTTCTCGCGGTTCAACAATAAAACTAGACAGGTGGCGGAGATTTCACCGTGGCCGCTAAGCACTTATGGCGCTCGCGAATCAACTGTCAAATATCGATACACATGGATCACCCCGCTCGTTTTTTCTCCAGTCGGAAATCATGCCCTTTACGTTGCCAACCAATATCTATGGAGATCCACCGACAACGGGGACAGCTGGAAGAGAGTGAGCCCGGACCTGACAGGAGAAGTGCCGGGATCTAAAGACTATTTCGATCCGAGCCGGAAGGAAGCCAAGAAGGCAGGATACGGTGTTATTTTCACGATCGCTCCTTCGCCAATGTCCGCGAAAATTATCTGGGTAGGTACCGATGACGGACTGATCCAGCTTACTACCGACGGCGGCGCGCATTGGAAAAATGTCACGCCGAGCAGCGTCCCTCTCTGGGCCAGGATAGACGCGATTGACCCGTCATATTTTTCAGACGGCGCGGCGTATGTCGCGGTCAATACGCAGCGTCTTGGGTACACGAAGCCGTTGATACTTAAGACGACGAACTTTGGCAAAACCTGGCAGACGATTACGAACGGGCTTCCCAAGAACGAGTTCGTAAACTCCGTGCGCTGCGACCCCGTGAAGAAAGGACTTCTCTACGCGGCGACAAACCGGAGCGTCTTTGTATCGTTCGATGACGGAGCGGATTGGCATCCGTTGACGCTGAACCTCCCCACTGTCTGCGTGAATGATCTTGTCGTGCATGACAATGATCTCATTGCAGGGACGCAGGGAAGAGCGATATGGATACTCGACGATGTGGAGCCTCTTCGCGAAATCTCGGCGGCGCTTCCTGAACAAGCCGTTCATCTTTACCGTCCTTCGGTGGCGATTCGTATACGTGCCGACGAGAACAAAGATACCCCCTGGCCTCCGGAGACTGCTCTCGGCCAAAATCCTCCGACCGGCGCAATATTCGATTACTGGCTCAAGAATGACGCGAGCGAACCTGTCATGATAACGATAAGGGATTCAAAGGGGAATATCGTAAACAGATTCTCAAGTGATGAGAAGCCAGTCGAGCTCCCATCGCACCGCTATTTCCAGGCTGGGTGGATCAAGCCTTCGCAGAAGGTCTCTGCAAACGCCGGGTCGCACAGGTTTGTTTGGGATCTTCGTTATCCCAGACCTCCCGCGCTAAGGTACCACTACTCGATTGCCGCGGTCTGGCCATCGGGCGCGACGAACGATGTCGATGCGGGCACGCCGCTCGATCCTCGTGGTCCGCTTGCACTTCCGGGAAAGTACGCAGTAACGCTCACGGTGAACGGGAAGGCTTACACGCAGCCATTCTTGGTAAAAGAGGATCCGCGAGTTCACGTTAGCATGCAGGCGCTCCAGAAGCAGCTCGATATTTCCAGGCTTATTGACAGGGCGCTGAAGCAAGCTGTCGGAGCTCACGGCGAGATAGGTAGACTGCTGAGCGACAAGAAGGGGAAGCTCACATCCGCAATCGCCGACTCGCTGCTAAGTCTGCAGAATAACGGCGATCCGAGTTTTGCTTCGGTCGCAGGGCATCTCGCGAGTCTGGTTACGGCGATTGACGGAGTAGACGCCGCCCCAACCCAGGGCGAGATGAAAGTTTATGCTCACAGCCGGAAGCAACTGGACGAGCTTCTGGCGCGCTGGCGGAAGACGCAGGCGTCCATCAGTAAAGCCGGAATGTAGAGTCCCGATGGTCTAAATCCCGCAAATAGCGGCGAAATCACGACAAGCCCGGCAGAGATGCCGGGTTTGTTTGTCTTTGGATGCGAAATTGCCCAAGAGGCTCTGTTAAATTGGAAAGGCCAGTGGAGTTTTGCCACCTTGACACGATCTGATTGGCAATACGCCGCAGGAAGGGAGGCATACAACTGTCTGAACGGCAGTTCTGGGGGGCTCCTATTGGCATGAACGTTGCACCTACCTACCCAAGAACCTCGAATTGATATGTATAGCGACGAACCAAATATAGCCTTAAGATCTGATTTTGAGATCAAGTCTTCGCTTCAGGCCGCCGAACCTCGGAGGGGCGGAAGAAACTCTCGGGGAAAAAAGTATCACTCGGAAACCTTTCGTCCGCTCGTCACTTCGCGGGATCATTCACGCGTATCAACGATTGTATTCGTATTTGCCACTATCGATCAAATGGAAAGGAATCAGTTATCATGATGAAGAAAATTGCGATCATATTGTTTGTCGCTTTCATATTTATGCTCGGAATAAGTCTGACTTTTGCCTGATCGCTTAGGCGATAAATGCCGCATTATGACAGGACGCCCGGCTTCGGTAATGAAACCGGGAACATCGTCATGAAACAGATGTAAGTCCTCGGCAAGAAGTAAATCGTTTGCGGGCGGGCCCAGCGACAAGTCGGGCCCGTTAGCTAACCTCGCGGGTCTAAAAGGCAGTGGGGTAAATCTCGAGTACCCGCGAGGTGATAATTTCTCAATCCAACCCACGCAACCTCTCCTTTCCGCTTCCTCTTTTATTGCTCGACAAGCAATGACTATATTTAAACCGCTTCGGTGATTGTCGCCGAAGCGGGACTATCACGCCCCATTTGATCATTCATCCAAAAAGTTAGGTGCTTGCCTTATGAAACAGAGGTTCAGTGGTACGATAATAAATCTGGTGACGCTCCTTAGCGCCGTCGCGATCGCTCTTGTCGGGTTCTCCGTGAGCGCTTGCGCGCAGCCCTCGATCAAACAACAGTACGCGGAGAAAGTGAAGAAGGAGTTCCTGTTCGCCTGGAACAATTATAAGAAATACTCCTGGGGACACGATGAACTCGAGCCATTGACAAAATCATATTACGACTGGTATGGCAAGGGCGAATCGCTCCTTATGACTCCTGTCGATGCTTACGATACGATGGTGCTGATGGGGCTGAAAAAAGAAGCGCGGGAGGACGAACAGCTTATAGATGACAGCCTCTCTTTCGATAAAGATATCTCCGTTTCAAACTTTGAAATAACTATACGGATGCTGGGCGGGTTGCTGTCGGGATACGAGCTTAACCATGATAAGCGCTTTCTCGAACTTGCCACGGACCTCGCTAACCGACTTTTGCCTGTGTACAATACGGCGACCGGCATGCCTTACCGGTTCGTGAACCTGAAGACTGGAAAGGTGAGCGGAGTTGTTTCGAACCCGGCAGAGATCGGCTCGGAGACTCTTGAACTTGGCACGCTCAGCAAGCTTACCGGTAACCCTATCTACTTCGAGAAGGCCAAGAGGGCGGTTGTCGCGCTCTTCGATCGCAGGTCAAAAATCGGTCTCGTCGGCTCGGCGATAAATGTGGAGACCGGGAAATGGGTGGATCCGGAGAGCCACATAAGCGGCGGCATCGATTCGTATCTCGAGTATCTTCTTAAGGCTTGGAAACTTTTCGGTGACAAGGAATTCAAGCACATGTGGGACGTGAGCGTTGCCTCGGTCAACAAGTATCTCGCGCAGAAGGTGGATGGAGAACTGTGGTATGGCCACGCTAATATGAATACCGGGGTCATTAACCAGACGCAGTTCGGCGCGCTCGACGCGTTTTTCCCGGCTGAGCTTGCCCTCGGCGGAGAATTGAAACGCGCGGAGGAACTCGAGAACTCCTGCTACAAGATGTGGCTTTATTACGGCATAGAGCCGGAACAAATCAATTATACGAATATGAAGATCGTGAGTCCCGGCTATGTCCTCCGCCCGGAGAATATCGAGTCGAACTATTATCTCTACGAGTTTACGCACAACCCTGAATATGTCTGCAGGGCGGAGACATACTTCAATACCTTCGTATATAATTGCAGGGTGAAGCACGGGTTTGCGTCTCTGAAGAGCGTGATCACGAAAGAGAAGATTAACGATACGCCGAGTTACATGTTCGCCGAGACGCTGAAGTATCTTTACCTGACATTCGCACCCGCGTCGACGCTGAATTTCCATGATATTATTTTCAACACGGAAGCGCACCCTCTCCATAAGAACTTCAAATAGTTCCGGAATTCCCCGCCCGGTGGGCACGGCGGGCGGAGGCGCCAGGACGCGAACGGTTAAACGTCGAGTCCTGGCGTTTTTGTCTAAATGGCCCTTCAGGTCGTGAAATCCAATTCACTTGACTTTTAAACCGTGCGGGTATACATTTGTATACCATCCGCGAAAACATGCGGAGCGGGAAAGTGGAGTGGAAAAATGAAAGAAATAACGGAACGCCAGAAAGAAGCCCTCGATTTTATAGAGGAATTCACGCGTGAAAACGGCTACGCGCCGAGTTTCCGCGAGATCGGCGCGGCAATCGGCGTGACGATAGGCGCCGTTCAGAAACTCCTCAGGATGCTCGAAAAGAAGAGCTTGATAAGAAGGGAAGCCGGACGGTCGCGTGTCCTGCGCGTGACCAGGAAAGAAAGCCGCATCCCGATCTACGCCGCGGCGAGAGGCGGCACACCGAGGATCGTCGACGAGGATCCGAAGGAATATTTTGACGCGCGCGGCACGCTCGGACTGAGAACCGGCGACAGGGGAATCTACGTCGTCGGCGACAGCATGGTAAACGCCGGTATCGCAGACGGCTCGGTGGTGTTTTTCAGAAAAGTACAGGATGTGAAAGACAATGACATCGTCGTCGCGCGCGTCGAGGACGGCGTCACCGTGAAAAGATACGGCCGGCAGGGAAAGAAGATCGTACTCCGGCCGGATAATCCGCTTCACGACGCTATAGTCGTCGATCCGGCAGTCGAC
>JAJYOS010000509.1:0-312 GCA_021796055.1 Bacteroidota bacterium | reverse complement strand
GCTTCGAAGTGATCGGGAAAGTCGTGAGCGTAATTAAGAATTACGGCAAAGAAGCCGCGCAGAAAGAAAAGAAACAGAAATGACGACAAGGTTCGTGTCAGTTTGTGCTCGCTTGCTGCGAAAGATGAACAGCACCGGCTCCCTCTCTTCGTAGGAGAGGGTTAGGGTGAGGTCTGTTTGGGAATCAAATGGAATCCTCTAATCCTTCCCAAACCTTGGAGAACCATCTTGAAAGAATTTATATGAGAGATCCCGTGCTGAATGGACAACAACATATCGACAACAGAAATCTAACGAGGGAGCTCTTCACGT
>JAJYOS010000508.1 GCA_021796055.1 Bacteroidota bacterium | reverse complement strand
TCTGATGGAAAAGACGCGCTTATTGGGCTTGCGAAATCACTGGTTCAAAGAAAATTCTGATGGCGGGCGGCGATTTACCTGCTGCGCTTCATCAGGCGCATTTAAAATATTAAGGACAAATGGTCCAACAGGAAGTAGTAGTGAAAAACCGTCTCGGGCTCCACACCCGTCCCGCGGCCTCGCTCGTGAAGCTCGCGGCAAAATTCAAGTCGGAGTTCTTTCTGGAAAGGGATGGCTACAGAGTGAACGGGAAAAGTATAATAGGCGTCATGACTCTCGCTGCTGAAGAGGGGGCCAGGATCCTTTTGCAGTTCGAAGGAGAGGATGAGCAGGCCGCGCTTGCCGCAATGGTCGATTTTTTTGACAGAGGATTCGATGAGCTCTGAAGAGAAAGTCCGCGCCTCTCAGCGCGAAGAGCTTATTCTGCATGGCATAGGAGCTTCGCCCGGGATTGCAATCGGCAAGGCGCTTCTGCTGAAAAAGGACGGGATCGTGGTCGAGGAGAAATCTGTCGACGATCCTGCGGCCGAACTTGCGAGGCTTCAGAAGGCGATCGAAAGATCGGCGCATGAGGTCGAAAAGATTTATCATACGGCCGTGGAGAAGATAGGTAATGATCAGGCGAAGATTTTCGAGGCGCAGCTTCTCATGCTATCCGATCCGGTTTTTTTCGATGGTGTGAAGCACAAGATCGCAAAATCGAAGAAAAACGCGGAATTCGTCGTCTCTACAGAGTTTTCAAAGCAGGTCGATCAGCTCAGGCGTAGTGAAAACGAGATCTTCAAGCAGCGCGCGATGGAAATCGACGACGCCAAGAACCGCATACTTCGTAATCTTGCCGAGGCAAAACTGAAATCGCGATTCGAAGGTACTCCCATAGTCGTCACGAGCGAGTTGACCCCCGCGGATGCCGTACTCCTCAGCCGCAATTCGGTGCTAGGTTATGTCAGCGACTTCGGGGGAGCGCGCTCGCACGCGTCGATTCTCTCACGGTCGCTCGGAATACCTGCCGTCGTCGGCCTGAAGGAGGCCACAAAGCATGTGACGGACGGTATGGAAATTATAATCGACGGGTACCGGGGAATCATCGTCATCAATCCGGAAGAGGGTACCGTCAAGAAGTTCAGCGAGCGAAAAGAGTGGTGCGATAAGCTGGACAGCGAGCTGATGTCCGAGGCCGCCGAGCCGGCCCTGACTACCGATGGCAGACGAGTCTCCGTCGAAGCAAATATAGAGTTACTAGAGGAACTCCCTCTCTTGAAGCCGCATGGCGCCGACGGTATCGGACTCTTCAGGACGGAGCCTCTCATAATCGACTCCGGTTCCATTCCAGACGAAATGGAGCAGGCTGACATTTTTCGCAAAGCGGTGGAAGAGGCGAAACCTAACGCGGTCATCTTCAGGACATTCGATATTGGCGGAGACAAGATATTTGTGGAAGACCACGCGGAGCAAAACCCGTTTCTGGGTTGGCGTGGTATCAGAATGATGCTCGATCGGCCGGAACTCCTCAGGGACCAGTTCAGAGCGATCCTTCGTGCGAGCGCCTTCGGGAAATGCAAGATTATGTACCCGATGGTTGCCACTGTCGAAGAAGTGATCCGCGCGAATGAGATACTCAATGAAGCGAAAGTGTCCCTTAAGAAAGACGGAATAAAATACGACGAGAAGATAGATGTAGGCGTGATGATAGAAATACCTTCCGCCGCTTTGATGAGCAAGGAGATCGCCAAGCACGTCGCGTTCTTAAGTATAGGCACCAACGATTTGACTCAGTACCTTCTTGCGGTCGACAGGACGAACGAGCTTGTTGCGAACATGTTCGAGGAGTTCCATCCGTCGGTTCTTAGGACCTTAAAATTCATCATCGACGCCGGCCACGAAGCGGGCATCAAGGTCGCGATGTGCGGAGAAATGGCAGGAAATCCTCTTGCCACGGTAATGCTGCTGGGCATGGGGCTGGACGAATTCAGCGCGGTGAGTTCGATGCTGCCGGTGCTCAAGAAAATCATTCGTTTGACTAATTACAAGAATGCGAGAAAGTTTACGAGGCAGCTCCTCAAGATGGATTCCGCTGAAGAGGTAAAGAGCGCGCTCACCGAATATCTCAAGACGCGATTCGAGCGGATCTACTATACAACTATCAGCAAAGAAAATTCGGATTAGCGATCACCCGCGTGATTGTGACTCGCCCCTAGAGCTTGCGTAACTGGCTGCCCTGTTCCGATACGGACAGCCTTCTTTTTTTCATCCCGTCTCATTCAACAATTCGACTCTGTTTGAATTAATCCTCGTCGCCTGTAAATTCTCTTACAGCCCTTTGTAAGATTTGAGTGCCGGGCCGGCGAAGATCATAACCTTATTGTAGCCAGGGTTCGAGATTACTTTCGACAGAAAAGGTAATGGAACAAAGACTTACGCTCCACGATGTGCCGCTCTTTGCGAAACTCTCGCCGACCGAGATGAAGCTCATCACCGGCATTTCGAAAAATAAGCGATACAGGAAAGACCAGATTATCTTCCTTGAGGGCGAGCCGTTCAAAGGCTTCTATGTCCTCGTTTCGGGACGCGTGAAAATGTACAGGCTAAAGGGGAACGGCGAGGAAATGGTGCTGAGCAACTACGGGCCTTACAGGAGTTTTGGGGAGTCGCATTTGTTTACCGGTTCAAGGTTCTACTCTTCATGCGTTCAGGCGGTTGAAGAATCGTCGGCTCTTTTTGTGCCGAGCGACGAGTTCGCGACGCTTCTCGCGCGCAATCCTGCGCTTGCCGTCAGGATCGCTGAGGCTTCGGCCCTAAAACTTATGGAGCTTAACAGGAAACTTCAGCTTCTCGATTCGGCGGTCGAGATGCGCGTCGCCAAATATCTTCTCAACGAAATTCAACTCAACAATTCGATCAGGATGCCGGAGCCTTATTTCAATCTTCTCATCCACAAGCAGGATCTGGCAGCTCATCTCGGAATTGCCAGCGCAACCCTTTCACGGACTCTGAGAAAATTCAAAGAGGAAGGAATTATCAGGGAAGTGGGGAGGAAAATTTTTGTCACTGAAGTGAGGAAACTCAGAGGCGTCGCGGGCGAATAAGGCAAATGGTCATTTCACTCTTCGGCCATTCAGCTGCCCGTAGATGATCTTTGGTTCTTAGAACGGCACTTCCTCGTCCGGCTCAGCTGCCGCGGCAGGCGGACCCACCGGAAATTTCGCGAAATCTTCGAACCTCGCGTATTGCTTGACGAACGTCAGCTTCACATCGCCGGTAGGTCCATTCCTCTGTTTGCTAATCATGACTTCGGCAACACCGGCAGTCGATTCGCCGTCGGGATAGCTCTCGATGCCGTATAGCTCCGGACGGTGAATGAATATGACGACGTCCGCGTCCTGCTCCAGAGCGCCGGATTCGCGCAAATCGGACAGAATGGGACGCTTATCGTTGCGTTCTTCAACCGAGCGTCGGAGCTGAGAAAGAGCTATCACGGGTATGTCGAGCTCCTTCGCAAGGATCTTCAAGCTTCTGGAAATCATAGAGATTTCGCGCTCGCGGCTCTCGGCTCTTGCCGGACCCTGCATGAGCTGCAGATAGTCTACCATTACCAGACCGAGATCGTGTTCACTCTTAAGCCTTCGCGCTCTGGCCCTGAGCTCAAGGACGGAAAGCGCCGGCGTGTCATCGATGAAGAGCGGCGCCGGAGCTAGCTTGTGGATTCGGGTTGAAATCTGCGCCCACTTCTCCTCAGGAAGCGTTCCTGTGCGAAGGGCGTGCGCGTCGACCCGTGCCTCCGCGGCAAGGAGACGGATAAGGAGCTGTTGCTGCGACATTTCGAGGCTGTAGACCGCGGTTGGAACCCCATATTTCACGGCTGCATTCCTCGCCAACGACAGGGCGAAGGCAGTTTTCCCGACGCTCGGTCTGGCGGCTATGATTATCAGGTCCGATTTCTGGAGCCCGCCGGTCATCCCGTCAAGGTCGGTAAACCCGGTCGGCACGCCGGTGACCCCTCCTTTAGAGCCATGTATCCTCTCAAGCACCTCCATGGTTTTCACGAGAGCTTGCTGGAGTGGAACCACCGACTTCTTCATGCGGGCTTCTGAAACCTTGAATATATCGCGCTCGACCTCGTCTATGAGCCCGAACGCGTCCTCCCGATTATCGTAGCACTTCTGAACATTCTGGGACATCGTGGTGATCAGAGTGCGGAGCATGTGTTTTTCCGCGACGATCTGCGCGTGAGCCTCGACGTTCGCTGAAGATACGACCGAAGATACGAGCTCGTTGAGGTAGGCGGAGCCGCCGATATTTTCGAGATGCCCCGTTCTCCTGAGCTCTTCGCGAATTGTTATAACATCCACCTCAACGTTACGAGTATAAAGCTCGAGCATTGCGCCGAATATTTTCTCGTTCGCCATGGAGTAGAAGTAATCAGGTTGAAGAAGCTCGATCGCGGGCGAGACCGCGTGTTTATCAAGGAGCATCGCTCCGAGAACGGCTTTCTCAGCCTCAACGTCCTGAGGAGGAATCCGTCCGCCGGACGCACTTTCTGGCTGGAAGTCCCTCAACTGTTTCTGTTCAAAATCTGTGGCCATCAATCATTCTTCAATTATCAACTTTTGATGCTCAGTTGTCAAACCTCAGTTGGCTCGAGTTTCCGCCAACTTGAAATTAAAAATCCTGAAAGCTTTAAAGCTCGTCGTACATCTTACGCATCTTCTGGACATCTTCCCATGCTGGCCGCTTCCAGTTCGGATTGCGGAGGAGAGCAGCGGGATGGAAAGTCACGAGGACCTTTATGCCTTCGTATTCATATGTGCTCTTGCGCAGTTCTGTCAGCGTCGCGTTTGTCTTCAGCAACGTCTGTCCGGCAATTCTGCCCAGGCACAATATTATCTTTGGCTTTATGATCTCGAGCTGCTTCTTCAGGTAAGGTTCACACGCCTCTGCTTCTTCCGGAAGCGGATCTCGATTGTTGGGCGGCCTGCACTTGAGTATGTTGCAGATCTCAGCGTCTTCTCGTCTCAGTTCGACGGCGGCGAGTATCTTGTTCAATAATTGTCCCGCGCGGCCGACGAAAGGTTCGCCTTGATCGTCTTCGTCTGCGCCCGGAGCTTCTCCTATAAGAACCAGCTTCGCGTTCGGGTTGCCGACTCCGAAAACGAAATTCTTGCGCGTCGCACCGAGGCCGCATCTCACGCATTTTGAAATTGCTGAATCGAGCTTTTCGAGCGAGTCGCTTTCACTCCAATGAAGATCGATTTTCCATTCTGGGCGCACCACAGCTCCCTGGAACAGCTCCCGGTCATCCTTGATTCTTATCGTCTTCGTTTTCAATTCGTCTCCACCGTTTG
>JAJYOS010000507.1 GCA_021796055.1 Bacteroidota bacterium | reverse complement strand
ATAAGTAAAGATCGGCCGACCGAAGGCAGCAACGGAGAACAAGATGGAGAAGAATATGACAGCGAGAAATTGGAGGGTTCCCTTTCGGGAAATCATCTAAACATTGCTTTGATGCTGCCCCAGGTTCGCTGTGCCACGCCGGAGAGACTTTGTGAGAATGTATATTCGACAAGACATTGAGCCGAACCGATGGAATTGCCGCTTATGTCCTGTGCCACGATTTGGTATTTGAAGAGTGTGCTGGAGGTCGTCTTGTAAATGCCGGCATCGACGTACTGGTAAGTAGTTCCGGCACCTTTGGCGGACACGGTGCCGATATTGCTGTACTGTCCGTTGAGCTGGGATGCCTTCTGGATTACGAAGTCCTTCACGCCGTCCTCTGTCAGGGTGGACCACTGAAGAGTTATGCTGTTGGAATTCGGATCTGCCGAACCCCGCGCATCCTGGAAGGTTACGGAGGAACTCGGCATGAACGCAGCCAGCGCTATCGCGAAGAAACCTATCAGATACTTCATTGACATTGAAATTTATTCCCAAGCAAATTATAAGTCAAGTCTGAGTTCAACTTTAGTAGACAAATGGCGTCCGGGTGCGCTCGAGGCGGTGTTGAAGTTTGGGGCACCCTTTCCTAACTTATGAAATGATGTTGGAATATTTTGTGGATTTGCTGAAAATTTCCCTGCCGGTTCTATACCTGTTTACTCTCTTTCTTTACGGACTGGCTTTTTTTCTGGATGAACAGTTCGGGATTCGGAACAGGACGAAATTCCTGGTCGCAACGCTGATTGTGCAGGTGGTCTACCTTTTCTCGAGGACGCTGCTGACCGGACATCCTCCCGTGACGTCCGTATTCGAGATAATGAGCATTATTTCGCTGACTATCGGCGGTGCGTACCTTTTCATCGAGCTCAGGACTCAGGTCAAAGACACGGGGCTATTCATCCTGTCCCTGGCATTTCTGTTTGATGTCGTGTCGGCCGCGTTTATAAAGGACGACGTGCATTTGAACCCCGTTCTTAAATCGAGTGTGCTCGGGATACATGTCGCGAGTGCCATGCTCGGTTACAGCGCGCTCGCAATCTCGGCGGTCTACGGAGGCCTGTACCTGATGATGTATCACGAAATCAGGTCGAGCCGCTTCGGAATCGTCTACAGGAAACTTCCGAATCTACAGACGCTAGAGAAGCTGAGTTACGCTTCGATCATACTGGGGTTCGTTTTCCTGACTATTGCGATTCTTATCGGCTATGTGTGGCTTCCCAAAACCATCGACGACTTTTCATATTCGGATCCGAAATTGATTATCACGGACATAGTATGGGTGATTTATTTCAGCGCACTGCTGTCAAGGAAGGCTATGAGATGGACCGGGCGCACTGTTGTCATTGTCTCGATGGTTGGATTTGTTCTGACGATAGCGTCGATGGTAATTGTCAATGTATTCTTGCATAGTTTTCACAATTTTCAATAAATAGATGTTAAAATTAACGGCGGTTTCAATAAACCACAGAACCGCGAACGTTGAAGCGCGCGAGAAGATATACTACAGTTCGGAAGAGATCCGGGAGATATCCGATAAGATAAAGGCTGTTGCGCGCGAATCGCTTCTCGTATCGACCTGCAACAGGACCGAGCTTTACCTGATGCCCTCTGCAGCGCCGGAGACTCACAACAGCCTGTACCAGCTCATCCGCGAGGGAAAAAATTTCCACGGCGGGGAACTTCAGGTAGATTTTGAGACTTTCGAAGGCTTCGATGCGGTAAGACATCTTTTCTCGGTTGCCACAGGTTCCGATTCCCTGATGCTCGGCGACATTCAGATACTAGGACAGGTCAAAGAGTCGTACAACACCGGCGTCGAGCTCGGGATGGTCGGTACCGTTCTGCATCATGCCTGCCAGGTTGCCCTGAAGGTGGGCAAGCGTGCAAAGACTGAGACGAGGATTTCCGAAGGGGCCGTGTCTGTCAGCTACGCCGCCGTCGAGCTCGCGGAGAAGATCTTCGGCAACCTCAGGGGCAAAACCGCGATGCTTATCGGTGCGGGAGAGACTGCAGAACTGGCGGCCAAAGACCTGAAGCCGAAAGAAATCACCCGGCTGTTTGTCGCCAACAGGACTCTTGAGCGGGCCCGGAACCTGGTGGAACAACTCGGTATCGGCGAGGCAATTCCACTCGATGCCCTGAGCCAGAAGCTTCCACAGGTAGACATTGTCATATCGAGCGTCGGCGGATCGAACTACATCCTGACGCGTGATATCGTGGCCGCGGCAATGAAGGGGCGGGAGACGAGGCCGCTGCTGATAATCGACATTGGAGTCCCGCGAAATGTCGATCCGGGCGTGAAGAAGGTCGCCAGTGTTTTCCTGAACGACATCGATTCGCTCAACATGATCGTTCAAAAGAACCTCGATATGAGACGTTCCGAAATCCCCGCGGTGAGACGAATCGTCGACGAGGAGTTGAACGGTTTCATAAAATGGTACAACTCGCTCGAGGTCGGACCGACAATCAAAATGCTCCGCGATAAGATCGAGAAAATCAGGATCGACGAGATAAAGCGAAACAAGAACAGGATGAACGGGACTGATACAGAAATTGTCGAAGAGATCACCCGCTCCATAGTGAACAAGATTTTGCACGAACCCCTGACTAATTTGAAGAATGTGGAGGATGGAACTTCGCTTGTGGACAGGGTCAAGCTGATGAAGTCTCTCTTCGGACTATCCGAAGAATCAGGTGGGAAGAAAGATGAACAAGATTAGAATAGGCACCAGGGGAAGCCAGCTGGCGCTGTACCAGGCGAATCTCGTCGCCGGCTTCCTTCGCGGAAGCTCGAACGGAATCGAGGTAGAGATCAGGACTATAAAGACGACTGGCGATAAGATCCTTGATTCGCCGCTCTCCAAAATCGGCGACAAGGGGCTGTTCACGAAGGAGATAGAAAGGGCGCTTCTCGAGGGGGAAATTGACTGCGCGGTCCACAGCTTGAAGGATTTGCCCACCCAGCTCCCCGACGGGCTCGAGATCGCCGCATTTAGTGCGCGGGAGGATGTCCGCGATGCACTGATTGCCCAGGACGGGATGAAGCTATTGGAACTCCCGAAGGGATCGACCGTAGCGACGGGAAGCCTCAGGCGGCGTTCTCAGCTCCTTCATATGAGAAGCGATCTCAATCTCGCGGAAATGCGCGGCAACCTGAATACTCGTCTTCGCAAGCTCGAGGAGGAAGGCTATGCCGGGATGATGCTTGCTTACGCGGGCATAAAGCGGCTCGGGATGGCAGACAAGGTGACAGAAGTTCTTGATCCCGACACTATGCTTCCGGCGGTCGGGCAGGGCATCATAGCCGTCGAGGCCCGAAGCGGCGACTCCGGAATAAAAGATATACTATCCGGTTTCGATAACGGGGATTCGAGAGCTGCTGCGCTTGCCGAGCGGGATTTCCTCGGGCGGCTTGAAGGCGGATGCCAGGTGCCTATAGGTGTTTACACTTCCCTCGAGAAGAGACTTTTGACGGGCATGGTCGCCTCCCTGGACGGTGAGGTCCTGATTAAGGAGTCAGTTCCATTCGAACGTGATAATCCCTCAGGGAAGGGGATTGAATTAGCCGAGAGGCTTCTTTCATCGGGGGCCGACAAAATACTGGATGAAATAAGAGCCGCATCCGATCCGCGGAGTTCTTCGGATTGAAACTCCGATGACAAAACTGTTCGGATTGATATGACGGGCACATTAAATCCTCCATCCAACAGGCGGTTTCGGGTACTCAGGCGGATAATCGTCACTCGCACCGAGGAACAGTCAGCGTCGTTCGTCTCTCAGATGACAATGCTCGGCGCAACTGTTCTTGTGGTTCCGATGATCAGGATCGAACCTGCCGTTCTGTCTGCCGGCGAGATGTCGATGCTTGACAACTTCCATGATTACGACTTCATCGTATTCACATCTGTGAACGCGGCAGCAAATTTCTTTCCGCAGCTGAAGCCGGACCCGACCAGGCACCGGAGGCCGGCGATAATCGCAATCGGGAGCAAGACAATGGCCGCGATTCGGAATTTCGGATTCACTCCTGATTTTGTCCCTGAAAAATTCAATGCCAGGAACCTGATGAAGTCGATGGGTTCCATCGATCTCAAGGGGAAGAGAGTGCTTATTCCGAAGGGGAATCTGTCGGGGAGTGAAATCGCGGAATTCGTCAGGACAAGGGGAGGGCTTCCGGATGAGGCCGTGGTGTATCGGACTCTACCGAACGAAAATATCGACGAGCGGCTGAAAGAGGAAATCAGTTCGGGACATTTCGACACCGCTGTTTTTTTCAGTCCGTCACAGGTTAAGAATTTCCTGAACATCTTCGGGACCTCGGTGTTGAAGGGCAAACAGGTGGCAGCGATAGGACCTGCAACAAAAAAATCCGCCGAACAATACGGACTTGTCGTCGACATAATGCCTGAAAACTCAACCACAGAAGAACTAATTGCGAGCTTACTTGAACATGAAGAAATTTGATAACGATTTAATCATCAGGCTTCTGAAAGGACAATCCGTAAGTCGAACCCCTGTCTGGATCATGCGTCAGGCGGGAAGGTACTTGCCGGAGTATATGGCAGTCAGGGCGGACCACGATTTCCTGGAGATGTGCAAGACTCCGGAACTGTCAGCTGAGGTAACGATCCAGCCGGTTGACATCGTCGGAGTCGACGCGGCGATAATCTTCTCCGATATCCTCGTTCTCCCTGAAGCTATGGGAATGCACCTCGTTGTGGAAGAGGGGAAGGGTGGCCCGCGCTTCACAAACCCCGTGAAGGGCAAAAGCGCGGTTTCGCAGCTTCACGATGTCGATTGTCGCAGTTCATTGGGATACGTGGCCGATGCAATCGGGATCGCCGTCGAGCGGTTGAACGGCAGGGTGCCCATGATAGGCTTTTGCGGCTCGCCCTGGACCCTGCTGGCATACATGGTGGAGGGGAAGGGGGGCGATTTCACGCGCGCGCGCGCGATGCTTTACGACGATCCGTCGACAGCACATCAGCTTCTCGAGATGCTCGCCCGGAATTCGATTGCATACTTGAGAATGCAGTATGAAGCCGGGGCGGATTTCGTGCAGATCTTCGACACGTGGGCAGGCGTCCTCTCACCGGAGTTATATGAAGAGTTCTCACTCCGGTATATGAAGGAGATCGTGAAGTCGCTGCAGCCTGAGATCCCGGTAATTGTGTTTTCCAAGGGGGCAGGTCCGTCACTCGAGAAGATAGCTCGCATCGGCGCCTCCGCGGTGGGGGTCGACTGGACTGTTCCCATCGGAGAGGCCGCGGCGAGAACCGGCGGAGTTGTGCAGGGCAACCTTGA
>JAJYOS010000506.1 GCA_021796055.1 Bacteroidota bacterium | reverse complement strand
GACATCAGACTCGAGGTAGACCAGAACGCACTGGGGAAGGCCAAAGCTTTTCTCGCGAGTAACAATATCGGCAGATTCGTCGCAGTTCACCCGGGAAGCGGCGGGTCGGCAGCCGATTGGAGTGCAGCGAACTTCCGTGAACTCTGCGAAGGGATCACAGAACATCCGGGTACGAGTGTTGTGATAACGGGGTCCGCTCCGGAGAGCGATCTTTGCTCGCAAATTGCCGCCGGGAACCCGCGGTGTCTTAATTCTGCCGGAGCATTCACTATTCGCGAGTTCATCGCCCTGCTCTCACTGGCAGATTCTTTCGTGTCGAATTCCACCGGCCCGATTCACCTCGCCGCATCCGTCGGCACTCCTGTAGTTGGGATATATCCGAATAACAAGCCGATGACGCCGGCAAGGTGGGCACCCATTGTCGGGAGAAAAATAATCCTCACCCCTCCTGACGGATCCGACGACCTGACCGGGGTCGCCGTAGCAGATGTGCTGCGGTCAGTTCAAGATTTCCTCAAGGTGAAGTCTCAATGAGACTCGGCGGTATTTTGTCCGTTTCCTTCTCGTTGTTGGCCGTCTCCGGGATCTTCCACGTGTCACCCTCCCACCGGACTGCGCAACTCGATGGCAGCTGCTCATTGAACGTCGGCGCAACGACGGCAGACTCAGTTGACACAAGCAATTCAGCACCCCCGTACACGAGTCAGGCCGATCTGCGAGTCGCAACGAACAGAGCGTTCAACGTCGGTGAGAAGCTGAAATACGCCATACACTACGGCCCGATCGTCGCGGGCAGCGCAACCATTGAGACCCCCTCTTTCATGTACTGCGAGGGACGGAAATGTTACAAGGTCGAGTTCAGCATGCGTTCGGCGCCCTTCTTCGATATTTTCTTCAAAGTCAGAGACTACTATTATTCGTTGATCGACGTGCAGGGAATTTTCCCGTGGAAATTTGAACAGCATCAAAGGGAAGGCGGATATAAGAAAGACTTCGTCGCATGGTTCGATCAATGCAACCACACCGTCAAGACAAGTGACGGCGGTCCTTATATTTTACAGCCGTATACCCAGGATGCCGTCAGCTCATTCTTCTACGCGCGGACGCTGGACTACGATACGCTTAACGTCGGCGCCGACGTCCGGTTCTTTAATTTTTACCAGGACAAGGTTTACCCGCTGAATGTTCGTTACATGGGAAGAGAGGATGTCGAGACTAAGGCGGGAAAATTTCATTGCCAGGTCATAGAGCCCGTTATCGTGAAGGGCGGATTGTTCAAGAATACCGGGAAGATAACCGTCTGGGTGACCGATGATTCGCTCAAGCTGCCGGTGAAGGTAAAGACAGACGTCGTGATCGGTTCAGTCGTTGCCGAGTTGACGAGTTACAGCGGGCTGGCGGGAGTGCCGACTGCTAAATACTAGGAGGAGACTTGCCTGAAGAAGAGATCATGCCGGAAAATGCCGGCGTAAGATTCAGATTCAAACCGGTCGGTTTTGCTATTGCGTCGCTGCTGATCATTTTCTTCCTATACCAGCTTGTCGGCGGCGGGATGATGCTTTATCTTTTCGGGATTGTTCCTTCAGCCGACCAAACAACCGCTTTCAGGTTTGCAACGATGGCCGCGGAAATAATGTTCATACTCGTCCCGGCTTATTTCCTATCACGCATACAGACAATGCAATGGAAAAGACTCCTGAGGGTGAGGAAGACGGATTGGTATCTTGTCCTGCTCGCCGTGGTCGGCATGGTCTCGCTGCAGCAGCTCCTTGAAATTTACCTCTATCTCCAGGGACTGATTCCGCTGCCTGCCCCTGTTAAGGAGTTCGTTACCCAATATCAGCAGGCGATAGAGCAGGCATACAAAGTGTTGATAACAGCACGCAGTCCTCTCGAATTCGCGCTCGTCCTTTTGATAATCGCCGTCACTCCGGCAATCTGCGAAGAAACGCTGTTCAGGGGATTAGTTCAGGGCAACTTCGAGCTATCGATGTCCAGGCGAAAAGCAATGATCTGGACCGGGCTGATATTCGGGTTGTACCATCTCGACATTTTCACGTTAGTTGCTCTTTGTGCACTCGGAATCTATTTGAGTTATCTTGTATCCGTAAGCGAGAGCATAATAGTACCGATGGCGGCTCATTTCACGAACAACTTTTTTTCGGCTTCGGTCCTGTACATCACCGGGAAAGACAGTTTTGTGGCCCCCTCGGGAGCCCCGCCTCTCAGCGTGGCCTATATCATAGGATGGTCCGCCATACTGGGGTTAATTTTTGCGACGACTGTAAAACTGACACAAGATCATGCACACAATACTCACGAGGTGAAAGCAGAGTGATTTGCCCCAACTGTGGATTCTCAAGAGTGGAAGATTTCGCAAGGTGCCCCCAGTGCGGGACCGAGACGACATCCGCCGGGAGGTGCGCCGGCTGCGGAAGCCCGCTCGATATCGAGACGTTCATCTATTGCCCGGTTTGCGGCACGATGAACAATACCCGGACCTCGGAGGAAGGTGTTGTCTGCGATACGCACCCTGAAAATCGCGCCGTCGGATTTTGCGTGATCTGCGGGAAGGCTGTGTGTGAAGATTGTCTGGAGACAAGCGGCAACAAGGTACTCTGCAACGATCCCAAACACCGTTCTTACATCGAAACGTGGAGAGTTCTTTACACGTTCGACTTCGAGTATGAGGCTGCAATGCTGTACGCGAATCTCGAACAGCAAGGCATAGAATCGGAGGTCTTCTCGAAGCTGAATCCGGACGCAGCGGATGCCCCGCTTCGCCCGACCATTGTGGAAGTCCTCGTCCCTGAGAAAAAATTCAAAGAAGCGATGGAGATTGCAGAACTGCTGGGCTTGACCGGAGAAGAAATGGAGGATGATGCCTGATGTCGAATCTTACGGTACGGGTGCTCGTCGCTGTTATAGCGATACCCCTTATTGTGGCGGCCTGTTATTTCGGCGGCACCTATTTTTTTCTGTTCACGACTGCACTTGTTGTGATATCGGCGAACGAGTTCTATTTACTGGCCAAATCGAAGGGCATCGATCCATCGGCGGTCCTGGGGATAACTTCAGCCGGGATGGTGAACGCGATTGTCTATTCGTCCGGAATTGTATTGGCAATTGATTTTCTCATCATCATGCTGCTGGTAGCCATGCTCGCGGAATTGGCGAAGAAGCGCACGGAAGGCGTATCGGGAGTTTTCGCCAACGTGGGCACGACATTTACGGGTATCATTTACATAGGGCTGTTCGGATCGGCATTGACGGCAATAAGGCAGAGGGTCGGTATTGAAAACGTCTTTCCTGGCGACACCGATGCCGGACTTTTTATGATTGCCGTCCTTGCGACTATATGGATCTGCGATTCGGCTGCATATTTTGTGGGCATGTCTATGGGAAAACACAAGATGAGCAAGTTTGTAAGTCCCAACAAGACCTGGGAGGGAGCGATAGCCGGTCTGGTGTTCGCCATAGCTGCGGCGGCGGTTGCGCGGTTTCTGGTTCTGCCTCAGTTCCCGCTCAAGGTCGCAATTGCGATGGGTGTCATTGTAGGGATTTTCGGACAAGCCGGGGACTTCGTCGAGTCGATGTTCAAGAGAGACGCCGGGGCAAAGGATTCTTCGGGGATCATCCCCGGACACGGTGGAGTTCTCGACAGGTTCGACAGCCTCATTTTCTCCGCTCCGCTCATCTACCTTCTGCTCAAATTTTTCAGGTAAGCTCATCGACCTTGCGAAGATTCGACATCACATCGTCGTCGCCGGGTCTACATCGGCAAAAAAGGCGACGGAGTTTCCGTACGAGCGCTTCAGATCGTTGTCGATCTCATCGAGTACATTCTCCAGGCTTTCACTCGCCTTGCCGGGTTGTTTGCTCATCTTTATGACGATCTGAAATCTGAACTTTCCCAGGAGTCTCCCGATGACGGCGGGCGCCGGACCGAGAACTCCCAGGACGGGAAGGATCTTTCGGATCTTCTTCGCCGCCTTTTCAGAGGCTTCATTCGTAACGCCGAAATCCTTGCCGCGAAATTCAAGGACCACCATCCTGGAGAACGGTGGATAATTCAACTCGCGGCGAACTTCAATCTCTCTGTCGTAAAACGCCTTGAAGTCATGTCTGGCCACGAAGTCGAGTATCTCTTCCCTGCTGTTCGTCACCTGTATGATGACCTCCCCCTCCTTCTCCTTTCGCCCCGCCCTTCCTGCAACCTGCGTCAGCAGCTGAAACGTTCTCTCGTTCGAGCGAAAATCCGGGATCAGCATCGTCGAGTCCGCCGAAACAACTCCGACGAGAGTCACGCGCGGGAAGTCGAGGCCTTTCGCGACAAGCTGCGTCCCGACAAGCATGTCGGCATCTCCGTTCGCAAACGCCGTCAATATTTTGTCATGCGCACCGCGAGACGACGTTGTATCCAGGTCCATTCTTAGTATTCTTGCTTCCGGGAAAAAGGCTGCGAGTTCCTCTTCAACCTTTTGTGTCCCGGTGCCGCCATAAAACAATTTGTCGCTTCCGCACTGCGGACACCTCACCGGTGGCTGCTTCACAAATCCACAGTAATGGCATCTAAGATGACTTTTCTTTTTGTGAAATGTGAGAGCGACGTCGCAGTTAGGACACATTTCAGTCGTGCCGCATTCGCTGCACTGGAGATATGTGGAAAAGCCTCTCCTGTTTCGCAGGATAATTATTCCCTCCTTCTTGGAAAGCCTGTCATCTATCCTCGATCTCAACTCGTCGCTGAAACCTCCGAAAACAAGCTTCTCTCTCCGTTTCCTCTTCATGTCGATTATTTCTATTTTCGGCATCCTGGCGTTGTCAATCCTCTCCGGCAGACCAAGGAGCGTGTTCTCTCCGTTAACAGCATTGTAGTACGATTCAATTGACGGTGTAGCACTGCCGAGCAGAGCGACGCCTTTGTTTATCAGGCAGCGCATCACTGCAACGTCTCTCGCGTTGTACCTGGGAGCGGTGTCGCTCTGTTTGTAACTGGCCTCGTGCTCTTCGTCCACTACGATGAGCCCGAGGTCCTTCACCGGGGCAAAGACTGCACTTCTCGCACCGATAACGACCGACGCCTCACCTTTGCGAATGCGCCGCCAGGCATCGTACCTTTCGCCGAGAGACATCCTGCTGTGCATTACGGCAACTTTTTCGCCGAAACGCCTCCTGAACCTGTCGACTATTTGAGGAGTCAAAGATATCTCAGGCACCAGGACTATGGCCCCTTTTCCTCGTTTGAGGACAAAGTCGATCGCTTCAATATAGACCTGGGTTTTGCCGCTCCCCGTGACCCCGTGCAGCAGAAAGGTCGCGTACTCCCCGGATGAAAATGCGTCGTTAACCTGTGAGA
>JAJYOS010000505.1 GCA_021796055.1 Bacteroidota bacterium | reverse complement strand
GATGGAGCAGGATTTAAGGCGTCTTTACATGCAGCGAAAGATTTCGAAGGAGAACGCGGTCAATTATGCGAACAACAAGCGCAGGATGGAGCAGCTCCTGTCTGCCGGTGTTCGCCCCGCATTATAAAAGCAGGCATCGCACGGCTGAAGCTTGTTGTGCGGAATCGGGCCGCCAATTGGGAAATATTCGGAAAGATGGTTCAACTTTTAATATAGGAGTGCAAAATGGCCTCTAATAATGCCCTAGGACTTTATGCGGACGGAGTCGAGATGAAGGTTGCTCAGGTATCCCGGCACGGTTCCAGGGTCTCGCTTCTCGATCTACACAGCTCAAGGCTCTTTCAGAAACTGGAAGTTGCGGCCTCAATGACCGCGGGGGGCTTTGATTCCGCAACAGAACCTATCGATATCACTCAACCCGAGCTCACCGAGACTTCTGCCGCCGAGACAAACGCCTCGGTCATGACTGAACTGTTCAACAGGTACGGGAAGAAGAAAAATGTGCTGGCGCTGTCGATCGGAGAACCCTACGTCTTCTATCATCCCATCGAGGTTCAGGAAAAGCAGAATTACGACAGGATAGTAAAGAGAATCGTCGAGGAGCTTCAGGCCACACGATCGGGCATCACGAAGGAGCGGGTCAAGCTTCTTTCGACGACTTCCGAATCCAGCTTCGTCGGTGTCATCAGGGAGCGGGAGATTCCGGTTCTGGACCTTGTAATGAGTGCCCGGCCCTTCCTCGGGTCGAAAATGCCGAAGATTTCTTTCGTCGAAAGCAGCGATATATCCCTTGTCAACCTTATCAAAAACAACTACACGTTGAAGGGGAGTGAGGTCACTGTAATAGTGTACGTCGGCGTAGAGTATACCCGTCTGATTTTCATGCGCGGGAGAAATCTCTTCAATATTGCCCCGCTCATCAGCGAGGGTGCCGACTCGCTTAGCGTTCAGAACACGATATACAGCAGAATACTCCTCGGGCAGGATAACCTGAGCCTTCCGCGGATAGACAAAGTTATCCTTTGCGGCGAGTGCAAGAATTTCGACATCAAGGGTTTCCTTTCGTCGCTCCTGGTCGGCGCCGAGGTTGACTATCTCCAGCTCAGGCAGGTCGACGTCTCCAGGCTACCGGCAGGCGGAGCCGACCTTATCCCGCAATTTGCCATACCGATTGCGAGCGCTTTGCGCGCCGTCAACAAGAAGTCGAAGGATTACTATATTGCCGACCTGACCCCGGATAACATTCTTGAGAGCCAGAAGATATTCAAGCTTGCCTGGCATGGTCTTGCGCTGACCGTGGTAGTGTTTGCTTCGACCTTCTACTTTTCCTATAACTATGCCGCTAATGAAAGCCGCATCAGGGCTGTCAATTCGGAGATTGCGAACAAGAAAATCCAGGTCGCGCAGATAAATGCGCTCCGCGCCCAGATCGTGAATGTGCGCGGTCAGTTCGCCAAGTATTCCACGGCAACGGCTCTTCTGGACTCGTTGACCCCGAACACAGAGAGATGGTCGAGCCTCATGAGTTCGCTTTCGCGCACGGTATACAGAGTAGGTAATATGTGGCTCACTAACGTCCATCAAATTAACAAAGACACTTATTCGATCGGCGGATTTTCAGTATACAGAAACAGGATACCACGGTTCGCGCAGAGCTATCCGGGGTCAATTCTCAGAAAGGTGGATGTAGCCGACATTCGCGGCAAAACCGTGTATGAGTTCCAGATTGATCTTAGGTACGCAGGAAAGTGAGGATTTGACCAATGTCTTACGCACTGAGAAATACAGTAGTTCTGGCGGCATTTCTGGTCGTCATTTTTGGGGCGGGCTTCTATCTGACCAAAGTATCGCAGCCGAAAGAGGAGCGGCAGCTGAGGACGCAGGTAGCATCGCTTGACAAGACCATCGGCGAACGCCCGGCAGTAGAAAGCGAACTGAAGGAGTCGGAGCAGCAACTTGTGAGCATGAAGGAAAAATATTCAAAAAGGTTTAAAGTCATTCCGAGCAACGACACTACGGCTTTGACCTACGCCTACCTGAATAGGATCATGGACGCGAGCGGCTTCGTGAAATTCGACATGCTCTATCAGGGAGCGAGAAGCTTCAAACAGTACGGCTACAACCTTTACAACCTCAAAGGCGAGACATCTTACGACAATCTTTTCAGGTTTATCTGGTATCTCGAACATGCAAAGCTGATGTATAAGGTAGGGGATCTCACCCTGTCGGGACTCGAGGTACGCGACCAGACCTCGGACAGGCCGCAGACCGTCGTGCCGTTTACGATGGAACTTCACGCATACTATTCTACTGTTGCCGGGCTCTCGGCCGGACAAAGCGGGGAGGATCCAACGTTGTACAAGAACGTTTCCATTGGGCTGAATTACTTCAAGCCCCTGATTTCCAGTGAACCCCCGGCCAATGTCCTTGGGTTGGTCGATGTCGAGCGTTCGGATCTCAGGGCCGTAATGGGAGACAAGGTATTCATCGTAGACCAGAAAGGCGTCGGTCATATTCTAAGAGTCGGAGATGAAGTATATCTCGGTTACCTGACGAAGATCGATCCCGGCAAGAATGAAGCGGAGTTTACACTTAACAAAGGCGGAATTGTCGATCGCGTCGTTTTGAAAGTCAGATTTGGAAAATAGAAGAGGATTATGATGAAAAAGCTGATAATGTTTTTCGCTGTTGCCTCGATTTGTACGATGGAAGCGAGTGCACAAATCAATTCTGCACCTCCGGAACTCAGGCACCAGTATGTTACACCAGCCCAGATGGTTACCATTACATCGAGCACTCCATTTAACCAGGCACTGACTATCCTGGACAGCTACAGCCGCAAATTTCTCAACAAGATAATAGTAGATCCTGAAAACAGGAGTACGCCTATCGGAGTAGATATCGACAGGATGCAGTGGCTCGATGCTCTCGAAACTATACTGCGGTCAAACAACCTGTGGTATAAAGAATACGAGAGTTATATCCAGATTGTGCCCAGTGCACAGCAGGTAATTGTTAAGGGAGAAGAAAAAGCAGCGCCTTTGCCACCCGGTACCCCGACTCTGAGTTCGAGGGAAGTCAATATCGAAGCGATATTCTTTGAGGCAGATCTTACAAAACTCAATTCGCACGGGATCAACATAAACTTCCTCATTTCGAATACCTGGCACGGAATAACGAGCATACCGCAGAGCAACCTCCCATCCGGGATCGGTACGGCGCCTTCGAATGTCGGGATAAACGCGCCGACGTCGGGTGATTTTACGGTCAGCGGTCAACATGATTTTTCGTTCGGGAGTCTTGGAGCTATCTTCGGTCTTCTGGAGTCGGAAGATCTCGGAAAGATTCTTGCCAGCCCTGAAATAACGGTCAGGTCGGGAGAAATCGGTCACATCCAGGTAGGCGTGAATTTCTTCGTGACGACGAGAGATTTTGCGGGAAATTCAGTCCAGCAAATGCAGAATACCGGTATCATTGTTGACGCTACACCGACGGTCTACAGTCAGGACAGCATAGACTACGTCAGCCTTAATCTTAACCTTACGAACAGCTCCTTGGGCGGCAACAGCGCAGCCGGCACGATCATAAACACCGAGCAGGCAAACACAAAAGTCTTGCTTTTGAACGGTGAGCAGACTACAATAGGAGGACTCTACAGCTCAACACAAACTACACACAGAGAAGGGATTCCCGTTCTTAAGGACCTTCCATGGTGGGTTTTGGGCCTCAGGTACCTGACAGGGTCAGACCAGATTACCGTGCAGACCAAGGAGCTGATAATAGTCATAAAGGCTAAGATTCTTCCGACTTTGAGGCAGAGATTTGAGGCGCTTGAGACCAGGGGGCCACAACCGACTAGGTCGCTGGAGCAGGAACTGCAGAATCTGGAAAAGCGCATAAAGCAATATGACCCACAAAATGGAAAGTGAGAAGACTTAATGTCGAAACCGAAAGTTCTGGTCGTTGACGACGAGGAGGCACTCAGGTTCCTCCTCGCCAGTGAGCTGGAGGCGGAAGCCTTTGAAGTCCAGAGCGCGGGAGACGGTGACGAGGCAATCGAATTAGTCCGGGCGAGGAGCGAGCAGGGCGACAGGTTTGACGTGGTTTTGTTGGACATAAAGATGCCTAAGGTGGACGGGTTTGAAGTGTTGAAGTTTGTCAAGGGGAAGGTGCCCGAGACTAAGGTGATTATGCTGACGGCCTACGCCGATGTGAAGAACGCTATAGAATCGCTTCGTCTCGGCGCCTCGGACTTCGTAAGCAAGCCCTATGATCTCGACGATATCCTGACTTCGATTAATCGGGCGCTGGGTAAATAAAAAAACAAGGGAGGTGCGACTTACGGGATCACACCCCCCTGTTGAGCGTTGGCTTGTCCCGAAGTGAGCCTTCGGGGGAGGGAAACTCTCTATCTTGCTAAGACCATCTTCCGCGTTATGCTGTAAACTCCCGCATAGAGCCTGTAAAAGTAAATCCCCGAGTCGACACTCCGTCCGCTGTCATCTGTTCCGTCCCACTCGGCACTGTATTCGCCGGCACTGAGCACGCGGTCGAGCAGCGTCCGCACAAGTGCCCCTCCGACATCGTAAATCAGAAGCTTGGCGTCTGTTTCATCGGAAGCGGCGAATTCGATTCTGGTCTTCGTCGCAAACGGATTAGGATCGTTCTGCTCGAGAGTAAGCGCGCTCTCTTCGGAATCGTCGTTGGAAACCTGGTACTTTATTTCCGTGATATATCCCGTCCCGGTAGAGGCGTAAGCGGCGACCACGTTGAAGTTCAGGTCCTGATCTAACGGGATCGAGGCAATCGTGCTGTTGCCAGCCGAGATGCCTTCTCCGTGCATTCCGAGCAGAACAAATGAGAGAACGTTATCCTGGAAGTTTATGTAGCTGTTAAGTCTCTGAACTCTGGCATGGAGCTCAGGCGGTCTGTATTTGAATCTGCTTTCAAATTCGATTTCAAATCTCAGGGCGGTGATTGCAGCGGAGTTTGACAGCTTCACGTCAATGCCATTTCGGTTGACCATGAAGCGCAGACTCGCGCTGGCATTCCCGATTGCCGGGGAAAAATCGAGGGGTACGCCTTCTGCTTTCGGGAAGATATTGACAGGCTTTCTGGCCTGCGTCGAAGTTTGGATTGCGTTTTCCATCGTATCCCTCAAATGTTTTTTCCTTTCACTCACATTTAGACAATCCCCATGCCGCGGAAATGAATCTGGAGAGGGGGGTGATAATCCGTTCAAACAGGCAACTTTCGAGGTTAAATGGCTCATGACCGCAATGTTGCGGCAGGAGGCAGGAGGCGCGCGTTGAAATATTTACGGGCACATGGAAATTATTACTCATGTGTCTGAGGTTAGA
>JAJYOS010000504.1 GCA_021796055.1 Bacteroidota bacterium | reverse complement strand
CTGCACCCCCATCAACCTCGAAGCTGAGGACGTCACGAGGTTCGGTGCGGGAGATATCGAAGACCTTACATGGAAACAACTTCTCGACGGGTATACTTGCACCGAATGCGGCAGATGCGACTCGGTGTGCCCCGCCAATCTTACCGGCAAGCCGTTGTCTCCGCGTAAGATAATAACCGACATCAGGCACCGCACGATGGAAAAAGCACCGGCACTGCTGGCGAAACAGGAGCCAGCTGGAAAGGCGCTGGTCGATGGCTACATAAGCCAGGATGAGCTTTGGGCATGCACGACGTGCCGGGCATGCATGGAAGAGTGTCCTGTCACCATAGAGCATGTTGGTTCCATTGTGGAAATGAGAAGATATCTTGTTTTAAACGAGTCGCGCTTCCCTCCCGAGCTCGCTGCAGCCTACAGGAATCTCGAAAACAACTATGCAGTGTGGGCATTCAACTGGAGAGACCGTGCTAAATGGACTGAAGGTTATGATGTTCCGATAGCTTCAAGCGTAAACGACGACTTTGATATCCTATATTGGGTCGGATGTGCGGGAAGTTTCGATATGAGGTACCAGAAGGTTGCGCGGGCATTCGCGCAATTGATGAAGATGGCTAACATAAAATTCGCCATCCTCGGCAATGAAGAAAAATGTACCGGAGATCCGGCCCGACGCAGCGGGAACGAATACCTTGCCCAGACATTAATCAAGGAGAATATTGAAACACTGAAGAAGCACAGGGTCAAGAAAATTGTCGCCACATGTCCACACTGTTTTAACACGCTAAAGAATGAGTACCCTGACTTTGGCGGCACGTACGAAGTCGTGCATCACACGGAATTCATACAGGATCTTATCGACAGCGGAAGGTTGAAGCTGACGACCGCGCAGAAGGCGCGCGTAACTTATCACGATTCCTGCTACATAGGGAGGTACAACGGCATCTACGACGCTCCGAGGCAAGTCATCAACAGCATCGGCGGCACTGAGCTCGTCGAGATGAAGCGGGCAAAAGACAAAGGCTTCTGCTGCGGAGCCGGTGGCGCAAGGATGTGGATGGAAGAAACGGCTGGCAAAAGAGTCAATATCGAGAGGGCCGAAGAGGCTCTCTCCACAAAACCGGATGTTATAGCATCGGCCTGCCCCTTCTGTATGACCATGCTAACGGACGGAGTTAAAGCCAAAGAGGCACAATCAGTTGAAGTCAAAGACGTAGCGGAGCTCATACTCGAGGCTATAGGCGGAACGGAACCTGCAGCTACTGTCAATTAATCATCAGGCCAAATGAAAAATGGAGGTAAATTGAAAACTATAACGGCAATTTTTGTTACTGCCTTGTTAATGAACGCCGGCGCCTTTGCCCAGTACAAACTGGAGTACAAAGCCACCGGCTCTTCCCCGCTTCACTATAAAGCTCACACGACTCTGCAAACTACCGAATCTATGATGGGTCAGGAGGCAAAAGTTTTCGTCACTTCGAATCAAAGCATTTCAATGACAAGCACCAGATCAGGCGACGAGCTCCTGTACGACATTACGATAGATTCAAGCGCCAACATCGCCGTTTTGCCGAATGGGGATACCAGCAGGACTTCTTCGCCCGCCGTTGGGAAGACGAAGCAGACACTGGTTCATCCGAATGGTGACCAGATATCATCCGTCTGGGCAGACACCGCGTTTGCAAAGACTCAGGCGGGACAGACCAAGGATTTTGGGAGCTTCTTCTTCAGATTACCCGATAAAGAGGTGAAGATCGGTTCCATATGGAACCAGAAGAAGACCGACACTGTGGCAACCGGTGGTGGCGAAGGGAGCATTATGGTCACCACAAACTCCAACTACAAGCTCGTGAACAAGGAGACGGTAGAAGGAATTCCGTGTGTCAAAATTGAGTTTAGCGGAAAAGTCGCGCTCAACGGAGGGACCGTCTACCAGGGTATTGAGTTCGGAATCAGCGGGACAGGAACAATTTCCGGAACCGCCATATTCGATTACACTAATGGGAAAGTCGTAAGGATCAGCGGAACTTCAGTTCAGGATCTGATGATGGCCTCTTCGGGACAGCAGAAGGTAACGATCCCGATGAATCAGAAAACGAGCTACGATCTGTCCCTGGTGAGGTAGTTCTTCTGGATTTCTCTAAGTCCCTGAATGATGGTGGCAGGGAGAGTGGGACTGATTGTGTAAATTTGTTGGTCGGCTGAGTTCGAAAGGCAGAGTTGTCCAAAAGTAACCTCGGACCCAGCCGACTTGAAAATCTGCCCGGCGATGTGTTGTCTGTTGGATAGAGTAATTCCGTAGTCCATGATCAGCGGTGAGGGCGTTACAGTGCTGTCGACGAAGCCCAGTGCGGTGGAGCCGATCAGGTTGCTTACGAGATCACGAGCCTCCATTTCTGGAACCCTGATTCCGTTGACTTGCCACGACGTGTCTGAATGGAAAAAGTGGTAGAGTGTATCACCCAACGCGAAATCAACCGATTCGATATCGGAAGTTCCGAAGCTGAATATCTGCTTGTCACGCCAGTCTGTCAGCGGCTGCCCCACCAGGGTTCGGATGTTCGTACCCAACTGAAGTATTTTGTTGTCGCCTGTGAGTTGGATGTAGCAGCCGTTGAAGTCGGGGGTCAGGCGGCCGATTCTCATTGCGATTACCTTTCCGTTTGTGCTCCTAAAGCCGGCATACGCCGCGTCCTTGCCGAAGCCATAAGCAGAACTGTCCGACATGTTGTCCGCGACGACAGAGGCTTCCGGGTTAGAAGCTATCCTTGTCAGCAGCAGGTTCATCTGACCCGGGTCGGCCGGAGATTTCACAGGCGAAGTCACCATCCATCTCCCCTCCGATCTCTCGATGATGATTTTCCCCCCGAAATCGACATCCACCCTGTTTATGTCCGACGTATCGATCCCAGCAAAAGGTTTGATAAGTTCTGTCGTCGAGGTCCTGGAGGTAAACCGTTGGATGGCGTAGATGCCGCCAAGGATGACTAGTACCGCGACAAGTGTCTTAGTTGTCTTGTTCATTCTCGACATTGACTTTCTGCACGAGCAAATCCCGGTAGCCCTTGCGGCGCTTCACTGTTTTCCTCCAGTAAGAAAGGCCTATTGCCAGTACAAGCAACGGAGGAAATATCACAATTAAATCCTTTGTCGCCGCTCTTGCCGTCTCGGAAACAGGTTTCAGCGGAGGGGGAAGAAACGACTTGGATCTGATTGACACAAGTCCAAGGTCGTCGGTGAGATAATCGACGGTGTTGAGGAAAATCGACAGGTTCTCCGGGTTACTAAGGAATGCGTCTTCCACGAAATTGCCGTTGCCAATAACTATTATCCGCTCTTCCCCGCTCGTCTTGCGGCCTGTATCCGCCTCAACGTATCGATCGGTGTCTGGAATGGCTGAATGTATTCTTCCCGATATAGCGGCACCGAGCAGCAGGTTGGGCTGGCCAAACATCGTTCTGGTAAAATGAGCGGTAGGATCGAGATTGTACACATTCGTTTGCACGCCGCTTCTCTGGCTCGAATTCGCGAAAGGCACCACATCGAGATGAAGGTCATGTGCGTAAGATGTGTCCAACTCGCTCGGGAACGGCATGACGACCTGGTGCAGGTTTTGGGTGACGACGAATGACTTGTTAAAATTACCCACGATTGGAATGTACGGGTTGGGTAATTCTGTCTGGATTGTCATCCCTGCTTCTCTCTGCATAACCGATACAGATGCACATACCGCATCACGGACAAGGTTCTTCTCAATATCGAAGCCGTAACTGTGGAACAGGGCCGAGAGATTGAGTGAAAGGTTTACCGCAAACTGACTCTGCATAGAGGCGTTAACCATGCTTGTGAGAAACGCGGCTCTCCCCCGTCGCATCATGTACTGATCGAGATTGTAGAGCTGTGAATCTGCAAAGGCCGTTGTAGGCTGAATCAGGAGGAGTGCAGACACAGAATCCGGGACAGGCGTGGAGAAGTTAACGGGGATCACCTCGTACCTGCCTGAGAGAGCCTGCTCGGCTTTCTGCATGTCTTCAAACGACGGTTCGCCGTTACCCTGTGCGATGGCAATTGTCTTTTTGTGAGGATTGATCAACCTGTCGATGCGCGACGCCATTTCGTACTCGAAATCTGAAAGGTTTTGAACGACCGGGATAACCTCCTTCCGCGCCTGATATTCCAGCACGAGTCCCATCATGGCTCGCTTTACTTCCAGCTTATCGTTGTTGATCACCTGGATCTGGACCTGTGGGATGCCCTGAGAAGTACCTTTCTCCACCTGGGAGTCAGTCGTGGGGTCGACGATATCGTACTCGAGTTTGCCGTCCGACAGGCTCCTGAATTCCTGAAGCATATCGATCAACGCTATGCGGTTACCACTGTAAGGTGCCGGGAGGTCGGAATTGAAGTATACGCGGACTAGCATATGGTCTTTGAGCCTCTCCAGCAGCTTCTCAGTGGCCGGTGACAACGTGTTCACTCTGTCCCTTGTCAGGTCGAGTCTGAAGAACCATCCGCTTACGACGAGGTTGGCGAGTACAATCAGGATGAAATAGAGGACGACCTGTACGGCAGCGTCCCGTGTAGACTTCTTCATTTAAATTTTAGCTCCAGCCATTTCGATGTCAGGCTCGAGAAGAAGAGCGTTACTCCGGAGAAGTAAACCACGTCGCGCAAATCGATTGCCCCCTTGTAGAAGCTTGCAAGATGAAAATCGGAACTTGCATACTGAAGTACATACGCGACTGAACCGGTCGTGAGCGCGGTAACCTTATCGAGAATGAAAAAAATGAAAAGTAGGAACATTGAAATAATGAACGCGACGACCTGGTTCTGCGTGAGGCTGGAAGCGAACACGCCGGCGGAAACATAACCTGCCGCCAGAAAGAGCAACCCGATATAACCCGCTATGGCGGCCCCAGGATCTATGTTGCCGAGGCTTGCGACAATAACGTAGTATAGCAGCGTCGGAACCAGGGAGGCTACTACGATAAGATAACCGGAAAGAAGCTTCGCGGTAATCAGGTTCGTCCTGCTCACCGGATGAGTTACCAGCACCTCCATAGTGCCGCTGCGGAACTCTTCCGAAAAGGATCTCATCGTGAGAGCCGGAATGAAGAAGAGGAAAAGAATGCTCGTCAAGGTGAAAAAAGGGCGAAGTGTCGCGACGTTTGAAAGATATAGACCGTCGGCGAACATATAGCCCGAGATAAGTAGAAACACGATAATGACCACGTATGCTGACGGGGTCTTTAGTGAAATGAGTATCTCTTTCTTCAAAAGTACTTTTAGACTGTTACTCTTGTCCTGCTTCATCTGCACCTATTGTCAATTCTCTGAATATATTTTCCAGGTCCGACCCGATATACAGGCTGTCCAAGGGA
>JAJYOS010000503.1 GCA_021796055.1 Bacteroidota bacterium | reverse complement strand
TGTTGCCGTCATTGTATCTCTCGACTACCCGGTAGCCTGGCAGTTCACGAGTCAATACGGTTACGGTTATGTAAGCCGGTTTCGGGTTAAGGTAATAATCGACAACTCCGCGGTGCCGTCCGATTTTGTCTATAAGGCCATCGTTCATCCAGTCATACCAAATGGAAAGGGGAGCGCCTGAATACAGATTGAACAGCTGCATGCGGGCAAAATAGTCCGCCTGTGTCTGTCGAGACACCCCTCCTAATGATGGCGAGCACGTGGAATAACCCCATTCGCTGCTGACGATAGGTATCGTATCCCCTGCAGGCTCGTACTTGGAAATGAGTGCCCTTACGTTCGCGAAATCCGGTCCAACAGTTTCAGGGATCCTGGGCGGAGGCGGGTTGTCCCGATAAGGGTGAAGGCTAACCCCGTTCACATAGTTCAATATCCCTGCTTGGAATAAGGTGTCGAGGACGTTCAGCTGTATTCCCGCCATTGCTGGCGCAACTATCGTCGCTGTGGGATCGGCATTTCGCATTGCCTTGCTGGCCGCTGCAACCATAGCCGCGTATTGAACCGCATTATGACTCGGTTCCCAGTTGATGGTATTGTTCGGCTCGTTCCATATTTCCCAAACAAAATGATGCCCCGCGAAATGTTTGACCGCCGCGGCGGCGAAAGCAGAATACGCGGCGATGTCAGCCGAATCCACTACTGCTGAAAATGTGCTATTGGCATAAAGGGTATCGTTGTAATCGAGTATGAAAAGCGCCCTTATACCTCGCTGATCCAACTCCGATACGAGCGTGTCGTACGGAGCCCAGTTGTAAACTCCTTTCGTCGTCTCTATGTCCTGCCAGTACATATCCATCCTGATGAACTTGAAGCCTGCCGCCGCTATCATGTCGAGCATGTAGCGGTTTATAGGACCATAGGAAGGGTCTTCAATGTTAGACCTGTTCGACCACATCGACGCGCCGTTAACGAAGTGAATATTGACGCCGACTCCATCCGGAAAGACCAGAGGGGGAAGATTGGAAGGTTGGGTCTGCGCAAACAACAAGGCGTTCGGTAAAACAATAAAGAGAAATAATGATGAAATAATTCTCTTCAACATATTGATAAGCCTCCTAGACAATTACGATGAGTCTTCACAACTGCAAATTATGGGATTAAGTATTCTGGTGCACCGCTCAACCTGCAACTCACTTCGCCGCCTCTTACCTTGAGCTGCACCGAGTGCCCTTCTTCGCCGACACACTTTATGTCAGCCAGGTTACGAGTCAAACCAAAAACTGGGACTGGAATGTTGAAGGTGTGGGCAGGGCCGGTCGTCCAGCCGACGATCCGGGTTGAGCCATCAGCATTCTTAAAGATCAAAACAACATCCGCACCGTCTCCAGTGTCGAACCGCCGCGTAATATGGAAACCTGACAGCTCGCGCGTCATGGTACGGACAGCAAAATACGACGGCTTGTATTTCAAATCATAAGTGACCACGCCCCTATTTTGGCCCTTCACGTTTACGTCCGGGCCGTCGTTCTTCCAGTCGTACCAAATAGAAAGATGCACGCCGCAATAAAGATTGAACAACTGCTGCCTGACCACGTAGTCGGCCTGAGTTCGATATGAAACGCCTTTTGAATAGGTCGTATATCCCCACTCGCTGCTGACGACAGAGATATTTTTTCCGTGGGGCTCATAACGAGCGATGAGCTGTCGGAGTTTTCGAAACTGCGGGCCAACCGTTTCAGGCGGTAGGCTGCCACGATAGGGATGGACGCTGAAGCCGTTAATGTAGCGAAGGATGCCCGATTTGAGGATCGGCTTCAGAAACCTCCATTCAAAGCGCACGGAACCGGGAGCAATGATTGTAGCGCTCGGATCCGATTTCCGTATAGCTCTGCATGCCGAAAGAGCCAGGGCGATGTAATTCTTTACGTCAGGATGAGGCTTCCAAAAGGCCCTGTTGTTCGGTTCGTTCCAAATTTCCCAGACAATATGGTGACCTTCGAAATGTCTTACGGCCGCCGCTGCCCACTTGGAATAAGCCACGATGTCAGACTGACTGACCGGGCCCCAATTTTTTCGTGGAACTGAATATAGCGGGTTGTTGTAATCGAGAATAAAAAGCGCTCGCAACCCGCGACGTTCCAGGTTGGATGCCAAACTGTCGTAGGGACTCCAGTCATACACGCCCTTCCTCCTCTCCGTCCTAGCCCAGTGAAAATCTGTCCGAATGAACTTGAAGCCCGCGGCTGCGATCATGTCAAGATCACGAGCGTGTCCGGTAACGAAGTGTATGTTCACGCCGACACAATAAGGGATCACGGGAGGAGGTATTCCTGAAGGGTGCACAGAGGGTGTACGTTTATTTGCCATGGCGGGCAACGCCGCAAAACACATGAAGACAAACGCGAAAAGATTTGAAAAGTTACTCATCAAGAAGCTGTCGGCCTTCCTACTTCTTGACTTTCTTGGGTGGAATGTAAGGCAAAGCTTGAGATCCTCTCGGCCCGAGCGGCTCCTCGTGAGGAAGCGTCACTGTCGGCGGGTAAGTGTAGTGTACAGGATCCAGTTTCGATTTAAGCCCGGGAGCCACCTGTATGACGAAAGGAGCTGCCGGCGCTGCATTAAAGTCGAAACAATCCTCCATACCATTCGCACGTCCGTCGCGCGTCGTGAGGTTCTTGAGATGCCACCTGTCTTCGATGAACTTCAAGACCGAAGTGAGATCGTAAGTATAATGCGAGATATAGTGTTGTTTGGCATAGGGAGAAATCACAATCATCGGCACGCGCGGTCCGTATCCATACGCATCGACTTCCGGAGGAACCACATGGTCATAGAATCCGCCGTAATCATCCCAGCAGAGAAATATCGCAGTGTTCTTCCAGTAAGGGCTCCGCATGACGGCGTTAATAAGCCTCGTAACGTACCACATCCCCTGCTGAATCGGCTCGGGCGGATGCTCGCTATCTTGAAAATCAGGAATGAGCCATGAGACCTGGGGAAGCTTACCGTCTTTCAAATCACTGTAGAACTCCGTCTCGGCCACGAGGTGATCCATCAGCTTCGGATTGTCGCGAATGTACTTGAAGCCCGGCATCGGATTCCATAGCGTGAAGTTTTTTGGATTCGGATATGCCAGATCGGAAAGATGCGCGTTTATTATCGCGGCGTTCGGAGGAAGCGGCCGGGTCTCAACATAGTATTTCCAACTAATCCCCTTACCCGTGAATCTATTTACGATTGACGCGAAGTTGAAACCGTCGTCGTCGTCCATCACCTTTTCAAGATATTTCAACGATCCGATATTGTTGAGCTCCTTCGATTGAGCCGCCACAGTGTAGACGTGATTCGGCGAACTCCCGCTCATCTCAGATGAGAAGTAGCGGTCGCACAATGTATATTTGTGCGCGTACTCCCAGTAGTTAGGGATATCGGTCGAGTCATAGTAGCCCATCGTATATGGTGTACCTTCTGCCCATACAAAGCCATCCATCCTTCCGTTGTCGTAGCACGCGTGGGCGGATTCCCAGCTGTGTTCGAGATCGACGAGAGGTTCGCCCGCGGGCATGTGAAACGGCTTCACTGTCTGTTTCCCGCCCGGCATTTTGGGGAGAGCCGTCCCAGGCGGTATCCCATTCGCGCCAGGAAATGTGCCGAAGTAATTGTCGAAGGAGTGATTCTCCTGGATTATCCAGATGACGTGCTTGATCTTATTAATGCCAGGAACTCTCTCCGGCTCCGTCTGTGACCCTGCGGGGCGCGCAATTGAGACCGCCGCGGCAGAAAGAAGAAACACGATCGCGGTGAGTATTTTTTTCATTAGATGCGAATTCGGAAGTCTTTGCATTGACGCCTTCCTTTCAATGTTTACAGTTTATTGATAAGAGGGTGGAGCATCTTGCGGGGCATTCCCCCAAATCTTGTTAGGCTTAGCCCCAAGTTCATATTTCATCGCGCCGCCTCGAGAGATGTCGGTGAACCTGATCCAAGGCTTGCTCCAACTCTTGCCGTTTACTTCGAGATGCTGAACATATGGCGCGTCCTTCGCTGCACCGTCGCCGATAATGGTCACGCTCCCGCCCTGAAGATGAACAACAGCTTTCTTGAATAGAGGACTCCCAAGAACGAGGATATTCGACCCCGGGAGTTCCGGGTACATACCAAGCGCGCTGAATATGTACCATGACGACATTTCTCCGAGGTCGTCGTTGCCCGGATATCCGAGCGGTTTCCAGGAGTAGAGCCGTGTCATCGCCTCACGGACGATCTGCTGTGTCTTGTAAGGCTCGCCGAAGAAATCATATTCCCAGGGCGTCTCAAGACACGGTTCATTTCCCAGATAGGCATAACGCGACCTGGTGCCGGCGTTCAGTCTGGTAAAGAATGTATCGAGCCGGGCGGCGGCGATTTTCAGGCCTCCCATCTTATCTGCCAGCCCCTTCAGATTGAAGGGCACCATCCAGAGATACTGGGCGCCTGTTCCCTCGACGTACGCCAGGTCTCCGTTGTAACGGCCTACTTTGTCGGAGAAGCCCGGTGCCCATTTCCCATCTCTGCGGCGCATCTGGATATACCCGGTCTCGGGGTTGTACAGATTTTTCCAGTACTGAGCATGCTTCAAGAGCAACTGACTATCATTGTTGTCGCCCAACGCCTTTGCAAGACGTGACACCGCGAAATCGTCACTGTTGTACTCAAGCGTCATCGAGACGTTTCCGTAGCCGCCGTTCTGATGTTCCGGCACATACCCCAGCTTGAGATAATCGCCCAGTGCGTCGCGCTCATGAGTCTGGGAATACGGTGCAACTACTCTCGGGTCGGTCGCGGCCTTCACAAGCCCGGCAAAAGCGGCCTTCACATTGAAATCCCTCGCGCCGAAGGCGTAAAAGCCCGCGATGATCGGCGCCGCCGGGTCACCCATCATTTCCCCGCTGTCCATATTGGGAATTCCCCACCGTGGGAAGGCGCCGCCCTGCTCATAATCCCTTAGGAGGGACTGCGCCATGTCGCTCGCATGCTTCGGAGCTATCATCGCCAGGAGCTGACATTCGCTTCTGTAGATATCCCATCCCGAGAAATTAGCGTACTGAACCCTGCCGTTGTGCGTCTCATGTATCTTCTGGTCATATCCGATATACTTCCCATTGACGTCCGAGCAGACCGTAGGACCAAGAAGCGTATGATACAGCATGGAATAAAAAGTTTTCATCTCGTCAGGAGTACCGCCGGTAACCTGAATCCGGTTCAGCCGTTCGTTCCATACCGCCTCTTCTCTTGCAACCGCGCTATAAAAATCTTTTGAAGAGAACTGGGAGACAGGATTTTCGACATCCACATTTTCCTTCGCGTCAGCAATACTCACGTAAGAAATTGCCGCCTTGATCAAAACGGTACGATTGCCCGACAG
>JAJYOS010000502.1 GCA_021796055.1 Bacteroidota bacterium | reverse complement strand
GAAGGATCAATCTCCAAGGACACAGATGAAAGAGGGGCTTCAGCTCGGCGTGACATATTCCATATTCTGAAAAACGGGAACGCGTCAGCCTTAAACACTAAAAGTCGAAAGGAGATGTTATGAAGCTGCTTGATGAGTTCAAAGAATTCGCCATGAAGGGGAGTCTTGTCGATATGGCGGTCGGCATCGTTATCGGCGCGGCCTTCGGGACAGTTGTCAAGTCGCTCGTTGATAACATTATCATGCCACCGTTTGGAAGACTGCTCGGAGGCATGGATTTCAGCAACCTTTTCGTAAACTTGTCATCTGGCTCTTACAGTTCGCTCGCGGCGGCGAAGGCAGCCGGCGCGGCAACTATTAATTACGGACTGTTCCTTAACAGCGTTGTTTCCTTCCTCATCGTTTCGTGGGCGCTTTTCATGGTGATGAAGGGGATGAATAAGTTGAAGCGCGAGAAACCAGCCCCCGCGCCTGACACAAAGACGTGCCCGCAGTGTCAATCAGCGATCAACATCAAGGCCCTTCGTTGCCCGTACTGCACATCCCAATTATAGAGTTGAATCGAGAACACATTTCGGCTTCGGCGGAAACTAATAGCGCGATACTTGGTTATATTAGAATTGAAAGGACAATGACATGACAACTGATAGAGCAGAACTTACGAAAACGCATGCGTGGAAAAATCTGGAATCCCATGCCCAGAAGGCGCGTGGTTTAAGTATCCGTAAACTTTTTTCGGACGATTCATCGCGTGGCGCACGCATGGCCATAGAAGCCGACGGAATTTACTTCGATTATTCAAAACACCTCGTTACCGACGAGACCGTCAGGCTCCTTTTGCAACTTGCGGAAGAATCCGCCCTTCGAGATCGGATAGAAGCTATGTTCCGCGGTGATAAGATAAATCTCACAGAAAAGCGAGCAGTACTGCACGTTGCTCTTCGGGCACCCAAAGGACAATCCATTCTCGTGGACGGAAAGGACGTTGTACCTGAGGTCCATGCGGTGCTTGATAAAATGGCTGGCTTCGCCGAGCGGGTCCGCTCCGGCGCATGGAAAGGGCACACAGGCAAACGGATTCGCAGCGTGATCAACATCGGCATAGGCGGCTCGGACCTTGGCCCCGTCATGGCCTACGAGGCGCTGCGGCATTATAGCGCAAGAGATATGAACTTCCGTTTCGTTTCAAACGTCGACGGGACCGATTTCGCCGAAGCCACCCACGACCTATCTCCGGAAGAGACTCTTTTCATAATTTCCTCCAAGACTTTCACGACACTCGAAACCATGACCAACGCGCACACCGCGCGCGAGTGGGCTCTAAAGGGCTTGAAGGACGAGTCAGCCGTGGCCAAACACTTCGTCGCAGTATCGACTAATGAAACGGAAGTCGGAAAATTCGGGATCGATACCGCCAATATGTTCGGCTTCTGGGACTGGGTCGGGGGACGGTACTCGATGGATTCCGCAATCGGCCTTTCCACTATGATAGCCATCGGACCAGACAACTTCCGATCGATGCTCAACGGCTTTCACCGGATGGACGAGCATTTCCGAAGGGCCCCGTTCGACCGGAACCTGCCGGTGATCATGGGGCTTCTCGGAATCTGGTACAACAATTTCTTCGGCGCCCAAACAGCTGCTGTACTTCCGTATGAGCAATACCTTAAACGCTTTCCTGCCTATCTTCAGCAATTAACCATGGAAAGCAACGGTAAGCACGTGACTCGTGAAGGACAGGCTGTAAACTATCAGACCGGCCCGATATACTGGGGCGAGCCCGGAACCAACGGCCAACATTCCTTCTACCAGTTGATTCACCAGGGAACAAAGCTTATCCCGTGTGATTTCATAGGCTTCATGGAGCCGCTCAATCCGCTCGGACGTCATCATGATCTTCTCATCGCCAACGTGTTCGCGCAATCCGAAGCTCTCGCTTTCGGGAAGACTGTCGAAGAGGTGAAGGCGGAAGGAACCCCAGATTGGCTTGTGCCTCACAGAACATTTGAAGGGAACCGCCCCTCAACGACCATCCTGATGGAGAAGCTCACTCCTGAAACCCTCGGAACGCTCGTCGCCCTTTACGAACACAGCGTCTTCACACAGGGCGCAATCTGGGACATAGACTCGTTCGATCAGTGGGGAGTTGAGCTTGGCAAAGCACTTGCCGTCCGTATCATTCCCGAGCTCGAGAATAAGGCCGCAGGCCCCATGAAGCACGACAGCTCGACCAACACACTCATCGCACGATACGTCAATTCTAAAAAGTAATTAGGAGAACAATAGAGCTTCTGAAAGTCAAACAAAACGGGTTGCGACTTCATATGAGATGCAAAGGCAAACCGGGTCATGAAACGGGGTCATTTACTTACATGACCGGCTTTCTCGTATTAGCCGCAATTATTTCGACTGCGGTGGCCCCTCTCGCTGCCGCCCCACGGGCAAAGAGTGTCTTTCAAACTGGAAGCCCATGGAACCCGGCATTCGATCTAAGGTCGGATGCCGCTATTGTCTACGGTGCCTACAATAACTTCGGCAAACGTTTAAAATCATGGCGAAGTCACGACTATAATGTCCAGTTCATGACAGGCATCGCCTGGGGAAATTACCAGGACTATTTTACCGGAAAGTTCGACGGCAAAACTCACATTGATGACGGACAAGTGGACAGCAGCGGAAACATAATTTGGCACGGAAGGGATGTACCTTACGTCGTCCCGTCAAAATCGTATTTGAACTATATAAAATCGCAGATCAGAAAAGTAATCGACAACCGAATCAGTACAATCTATCTGGAAGAGCCGGAATTTTGGGCAAGGTCTGGCTACAGCCTCGCCTTCAAGAAAGAGTGGAAAGAATATTACGGCTTCAGTTGGGAGCCGGAGTATAAATCGGCCGACGCGACATACCTCGCTTCTAAACTCAAATTCCATCTCTTCTACAACGCGCTAGAAGATGCCTTTCGCTTCGCGAAAGAATACGGAAGACGGAGGGGAATACGTGTCAAATGCTTCGTCGCCACACATTCTTTGCTCAACTACTCGTCGTGGGAAATCGTGAGCCCTGAGGCGAGTTTGGCATCTATCCCTTATATAGACGGATATGTTGCACAGGTTTGGTCCAACACGGCCGAAGTGCCAAATTTCTATGACGGCGTAGAAAAATCACGGGCTTTTGAAACCGCCTTTCTCGAATACGGATCCATGGAGTCCATGACTGCTCCGACCGGACGCAAGGTCTATTTCCTCTCCGATCCTGTCGGCGATGGAATCTCAACCTGGGCCGACTACAAGAAAAGTTATGAACAGACTTTCGCCGCAGAGCTAATGTATCCGCAGGTTGACAATTACGAAGTGATGCCGTGGCCAGAAAGGATCTTCCTCGGTAAGTACCGGCTCGCCGACCATAAAACAAAAGAACGGATCCCATCATCTTATGCGACCCAGATTCTGGTCATGGTTAATTCCCTCAACAGCATCCCCCTCACGCGAAACAGAGTTGATGGGACACAGGGAATTGGCGTCCTTCTTGGAAATTCTCTGATGTTCCAACGCTTTCCGACTCATAAAGGATACAGCGATCCTAAACTATCGAACTTCTACGGCATGGCATTGCCGCTCCTCATGCGCGGCATTCCGTTGACACTTGTGAGCATGGAGAATCTTGGCTATCCAGCTACTCTGAGAGGAATGAAAGTGCTCGTCATGAGCTACGCCGATATGAAACCACTCTCACCGAACGTGCACAAGTACCTGGCGGCCTGGGTTAAAAAGGGTGGGGTTCTGCTTTATTACGGTAAGGACGACGATCCGTTTCAGCGCGTCACCGAGTGGTGGGATACCGGCAATTATCGCTACACGGCCGCATCCGGAGAACTATTCCACCTTATGGGGATCTCCCCCAAAGCTGGAAATGGGAAGTACCCCTACGGGAGAGGGACGGTATTTGTAGTCCGCGAAGATCCGAAGCAACTAGTCCTTACCAGAGGCGGGGACAGATCATTCGTCAGACTTGTCAAGCACGCGTACGAAGATGTCGCGCACGCCGGACACTTCCGAACAAAGAATTACTTCTTCATCCGACGCGGCCCTTACGACATCGCCGCCGTCATGAAGGAAAGCGTGGACACTTCATCTCTAATTATAAAGGGACCGGTTATCGATCTGTTCAACCCATCACTGCCGGTACTGAGCGATAAAATAGTCCACCCAGGGGAACAAGCTTACCTGTACGACATCGGCAGATTGAAGCACCGAATCGCCCCCCTGGTTCTGTGTGCCGCGTCAAGAGTTTATCATCAGACAATGAGTGCACGCGAATATTCCTTCGTTACAGCGGGACCGGCAGGCACAAACGACGTCATGAGAATTCTACTCCCATCATCCCCAGTTGGAGTCGTGATTTCTGACAATCAAGGAAATCGGCTCCACCAAGTGAAAACGAATTGGGACGCTAAATCGCGTACTCTTTTGCTGCAGTTCAAAAACAACCCGGACGGCGTCAACGTCGTAATCAAGTGGTGAATGTAACAAAGTAAACCCCGTCTTTCCCAAATTGAGGTATCCGTGTCGACAGAGAGTTTGAAAAGCGCGTATGTTTCCACGAAAGATTTCAAGAGCAAAAGGCCCCCTCTTCAGAAGAGGACGTTCACAAGCGAAGCCGTTGAGGAGGAGATAAGGAAGGTGTCATCCGGGATTGGCGATCCGGAACTGGCGTGGCTCTTCTCCAACTGCTTTCCGAACACCTTAGACACCACAGTCAAATTTAGAATTGCAAACGGCAAGCCCGACACTTTCGTGATCACAGGAGACATTGACGCCATGTGGCTTCGTGACTCCACGGAACAAGTCTGGCCTTATGTACGTCTTGCCAATCTCGAAGAAAAGCTCAAGCTTCTCATTGCGGGAGTGATCAACAGGCAGACCGAGTGCATCCTTCTCGATCCATACGCTAACGCCTTCAATTACGGTCCGACCGGGAGTCCCTTTGACAACGATCTAACCCAAATGAAACCCGGTCTTCACGAGCGTAAATGGGAACTCGATTCGCTCTGCTACCCGGTGCGGCTTGCGCACGGATACTGGAAAACAACCGGTGACGTCTCCTGCTTCGACGACAGATGGAAAGCCGCCATGAAAGTTATCGTCACAACTTTCCGGCAACAGCAGAGGAAAGACGGGCATGGGCCTTACAAGTTTCAGCGCGTCACCGCAACCTACACCGATACCGCCCCAGGCGGGGGATATGGAAATCCGGTCGTCCCTGTTGGGCTGATCGTCTCCCTCTTCAGACCCTCAGACGACGCGACGATCTTTCCTTTCCTCGTTCCGTCCAACTACTTCGCCGTGAAATCATTGAGACAACTTTCCAGAATGTTTTCCGAAATATTCGTGGATCGAGAGTTCGC
>JAJYOS010000501.1 GCA_021796055.1 Bacteroidota bacterium | reverse complement strand
TTGCTTACACTCGCGACCGTGGACATCGTCCTGGACTGGAACCGGATATCCATGCACTGGAACTCGCTCCTCGGCAAATCGATCTATAGCAGCGAGGATCGAACTTCCTTCAGGGTTGAGCCATTCTGTTCCGCGGGAGGTTTCGGAGTTATGCTGCAGGGTTCGTGGTGACATGACAGGCACCGGCTTATAGATTACCATCTCTTAGTTAGGAGGTTGAAACATTATGCGCTTGGGCAGACTTATCCTGGTAGTGATTCCGTTGCTGGCTGCCGGATGCTCTAAGAACACCGCGGTCATATCTCCTGTCGCCGATTCGAACGCCAGACCGGATCTCGTAATCAAAAACATCGACTACACTATCTTACCGTCCGTCGTTCAGGGTTATCCTTCGGGCGTCCTCGTTGCCGGACCGACCGCTGCCTTCACATTGAGGATAGGGAATGTCGGCAAGGCGCCTCTCACCAGTCCCTTCTATATTTCCAATTCTCGGTCGGAGCGGGATTTTGATGACGGGTACTGTTCAACCACGACGCTCGTGAACGCTTCTCCGGAGACACGGACCATCCCAGCCGGCGGAAGTATCGATCTGAAATTGGACATGAGTTTTGCGGATAGTGTGTCCAGGATATTCTTCATCATAAATACAAACGACAGGTTCGACAAAGGTGTACCCCTGCCTGCAATACCGGAACTGAACTACGACAACAATTCCTATATCCTCGACATGAAGTGGTGAACTCAAGTCTGCGTCCCGGCCACAGGCATACGCTCACGGAAGAGTCCGTGATTCATTAGGTCGTTCCGCGAGAACCTCAGGACGTATTCCCAAGGCAAACGCATGATTCCGCTATTACTGCTTCTTGCTATTCCATCAATCGGCAGTTCCAACTTTCCATTTTTCCATCATTCCACCATTCCCTGGACGCCCTCATCGATCCAATTATCCAAAAATCCATCGATCCATTTTCCCTGTAAATTTCTCTTGCTCTGACGCAACGTCATAGTTGTATATTGTTACCGGAGATTACGATGAAAGAATACACAGTTCAGCAGCTCGCGAAGATCGCGGGAGTGAGCGTCAGGACATTGCACCACTACGATCACATCGGACTCCTGAAACCCGCCTCGCGCAATCACGCCCGATACAGATTCTACGGCGGAGCGGAGCTTCTACGGCTTCAGCAGATTCTGTTCTTCAGGGAGCTCGACTGCAGTCTAGACGATATCGCCAGGATACTCGACAGTCCCGGATTCGATCCTATCGCGGCGCTCGAAGGTCACAGGAAAGAGCTGGAGAAACGGGCGGAGCGTCTCAATACGCTGTTGGATACGATTGACAAGACAATAAGGAAAATGAAAGGAGAGAAAACAGAAATGTCTGACGAAGAATTATACGGTGGTCTCTCGAAGGAGGAGGCGCAAGCATATGCCGAAGAGGCGAGACAACGCTGGGATCCGAAGCTCGTCGACGAAACGAACGTGAAGGTGAAGAAATGGTCGAAGGAGAAATGGGCGGCCGTTAACAAGGAGCTCGACGGCATACTGCTTCAGCTCGCTTCGCTCATGGGTACGCCTGTCCGAGACAAGAGGGTACAGGCTCTCGTGGCCCGGCATCATGCTTATCTGAACAACTTTTACGAGGTCAAGCCGAACATGTACCGCGGCCTGGGGAAACTGTACATCGAAGACCCACGCTTTACCGCATATTTCGAGAAGTACCGAGCAGGATTGGCGGCGTACCTCAGTGAAGCGATAGAATATTACTGCGAGGAGAACTAACGGTCACCGCCGAAGCTGCGGTGTGCTACTCGTTCTCCAGCAGCTGTTTCAGAGCCGGGAGGACGCGGTTCCAGAATCCTTCGGAGTCCTTCCTCCTCGACTCGTCGCCGTTGAGATGGTCTGTGACTACGGTAAGCACCGTTTTACTGCCGTCGGCTTTCAACTCATAACTAACATGAGCATAGTTCTCTTCGATGTCCGCTGCGCCGGTCGCCGGATTGAAATCGGCAATCTTGAGAAGTCTCCCCGGCTCGACCTTCAGGACCTTTCCCTTTCGATACACTTCTGTCGTGCCGGCAGCGCCGGTCCAGGTTACAGGGCTTCCCTCTTTCCAATCCGAGTCGACATTCAGCGCATACATGTATTTCGTCGTATAGCCGGAACTTGTCAATGCTTCCCAGACTTTGGTCACAGGCGCACTTATTTCGACTTCCTTACTTACAGCCGGCTCTTCGTTCATTGTCTTTCTCTCCCTTCAAACAATCCGGTCCCTTCTCAGAGACCGTTTATTTGCTATTTCATCTCCGCTATCTCTTTGATCTTCTGCAAAACAATTCCCCATCCATTCACCGTCTCTTCGTATCTCTTCTGTCCGTTCTCGACCCTTGCATAGTCTCCTTGAGAAACATCGAGCTGCGTCTTCCCCCCTTTTTGAGTCAACGAGTATGTAACTGTCAAATAATTCGATGGAGTATCTTCCATGCCTCCGTTCGGATCGAACACCGTGTAGCGGAGAACTTTCTCCTTCTCGATCTCGACGACATTCCCTTTCACATAAACTTTTCCATCACCCGCCCCCTTCCATTCCAGCGGACTTCCCGGCTTCCAGTCCGACAACGCCTCGCAGTCGAACATGTACTTCTTCGTCAAAGACGGATTGACGAGCGTGTCCCAGACACGCGACGTCGGGGCATCTATGGTTATTGAATCAGTGACCGTCATTTCCTTGCTCATAATTCCTCCTTTCGTAAAATTTGAAATCCAAATCACTAAACTCTAAATGCCGCGTTGCGGTATCCCGACAAATAAATAATTTTGACTGGACAAATTCAAAACCCAAAAATATCAGGGAAGTAGGCGGATTGCCCGCAAGTTATCATCAAAAGTTCTGTGTCATGATAATTTGGATATCTAAAGCCGTCAAGTAAATGGATATGGAATATTTGAATATCGCGTTTTGAATTTGTTTAGGATTTTTGTTGAAAGTTCGTTCCCGGATCGTCTGCACTCGGTCCGTAAATCGACGGCACCTTGCCGCCGGCAAGACGAATGTAAACGGAAAGCTGCCCACGGTGATGCACCTGGTCGAGAATCATCCTGACGATGAACTCGTCGGCCTCCGTCTTTCTTCCCACGAACTCAAAAGATTTAGCGAGATCCGAATCGGAGAGTCTTTCCACTCCCGAAGCAACGCTTCCCGCTGTCTTCTCAAAATCAGCCATCAAAGTCGAGAGCTTGTCCGGCGCGTACGTTTGGAAGATGGCCCTGTCTATCTTCTCACCCAAAACATATGACTGAATAAGAAAAAGTCCGAAGGTACATGTCCTCATCACGTCGCGGGCGCTCGATGAACGTTCATGCGGCTTGAACGCGAGCTTGTCCTCCGGAAAGGCACGCATCACCTTCAGGGTGGTTGCGGTCTCTTTCCTGAGCAGCTGCAACAGATATTGTTTGTCTATCATTTCTCCTCCTCGATAATTTCTGAATTTCCTGGATGGATTGCTCCCAAGGGCAAAGGCAAATTCCAAATGCCAAACACTAAGCTCTGAACAATGATCAAAATGCGAAACATGATATATGTGTCGGATTCTTACCGTGGGCAATTCAAAATTGAGAATTCAAAATTCCTATACTGAGATTCTAAACAACTTACGGCACCGTGCTGTTCCGGTATTGTAAAAACGCGACAAAGGTATCTTTGGGACAGCTCGGCTACCCTCCCATGATAGTGCTGGTCTGCCAGATGATTTTCATCCGCTCCAGAAGCAGCCCGAAGTACTTCTCCCTCATCTTCTCGGATAAGAAGCTCTTTCCGATCAGTTCTTTCCAATTGGGAAGAGCGTGTTCAAGTTCGTTCACAACGTTGCCGATCGTCCGCTCATTCAAACCGAGCTGTTCCTTCCCCCAGTATTCGATCAGTATCTTCCGAGTCAGGTTTCTTTTCTTACCCATCACCGGAAGTGCGATCTCCTCCTGCGGGGCCGGAAGCGCAATCGTGGTATTTATGAGATCGTAGGCCGGCGACAACGATACCTTGCCGTCGCGCGTGATCAGCGAAAAATTCTTCAGGTGCTGATCTTCGTTGCCGACAAGGAAATTAAACAGCGTGAGTCTGAACAACTTCGCTTTCTCAACGACGGGAAATGTACAGTATCTCTCGATTATCTCCGCAACCTTTTCCATGCTATAATCATATTTAGTGTCCCGGGACTTTCCTGACAATTGCGCGAAGTCTTCGAGTGAGTATTTCCCGTTCCTGCCGTACCTGTCGAAGCGCCGTATAAAATAGGTCAGACGATTGTCCTGTGAATAAACCATTCCGTGCAGAGGAACTTCCAAACCTGCCGTCTTTGCAAGACGCATCGTAAGATCCTCGTTCTCGGGAAGCTCCGGATACAGGTTACTCTGCGGTTTTAGGATGAACCTTCCGCCCCTATCGGCGATTTCAAACGAGTTCGACTTGACGTTCAGGACTGCACTGAGCTTCGGCTGGATACCCTGGATAGACATCTTCGTCGCACGTATCGCAGCTTCTCTCAGCTGCTCTTCCTGCGTAAGCGGGATATCGTTCAACGCGGTCAGGCCGCGCGCGAGCAGCCTGAGCCCCTCCCTTGAATACTTCTCATCTCCGCACGGCTCGTATGTGATAGGACAACGATTCATTCGCCCTCGATAGTCACCGAGCCGACGAGATCGCCGCCCACGATGAGAAGCTGCGAGAAGAGATCGCCTCTGTCTGTCTTGGTCTGGCGGATAAGCGCCTCGAGCTGCATTCCTTCGGGAAGAAGTCCCTCGAAGAACGGAGGAAACCTGTCGAATTCATACACCTTCTGCGAAGCCGGCATGGAGAGAGAAACAGGTGTGCCATTATATGCGCCGTCGTATTCGAAGCGGTAGGATTTTCCCTTTTCGACTTCGACGAGCTCTCCCGCATATATGCCGAAGTTATAGACTCTAGCTTTTCTCATTCATCCGCCTCATCAACGGACTATCCAGACTGATCTGTATGTTGAGCGCGTCGAGTACTTTCATGAGAGTGTCGAATCGAATAGACGCCTTTCCTTTTTCGATATCGAAAACGACGGTCTTGCCCACTCCGGCCAGGTCGGCCAGTTGTTTCTGGGTGAGTCCGGCCTTCTTCCTGTGAGTGATGACCGCTTCTGCTATGTCGTCTATCTTGTCCATATTTTTACTGCTTAAGCGGTAATTTACTCCTTCATTAGCTCAAGATACATCGGAATCCATCATTTGTCAATGATAATTACTGCTATAGCGGTGAGCACAGCCGTTTATGAGCTCTATCGAGAGGCTGCGGAAGCATAGACAGCGGTTTTTACTGCGTAAACGGTAAATACATGCTAACATTGACAATGCTACCCTCGCCGGGTAGCGGAGGGTTAAGCCGAC
>JAJYOS010000500.1 GCA_021796055.1 Bacteroidota bacterium | reverse complement strand
ACATGACCGCCCGTCAGGGGCTTTATATTCGCGTTGGTTTTCTATCCTATTAGAGATACCCTCTTTATCAAGAAGCACGGATGGGCGGTCATGTGGCTACTACTTGTCGGGCTGGGAATACTTTCCACTTTTGGTCCATCGCCGGGTTCAGTCGAAGGTATTATTTACACTTCAATACCGCTTGAGCTTCAACTCTTCGGTCTTCCGGAAGTCCTTCTGCAATCACTTTTTCTATCCGCCATTCTTTGTTACTGGATCTCACACCCAGGAAACAAACGGCTGGCATGGGCAATGTCGCTATTGTTTGTATCCGCTCTGACGGCCTCCGTACTGGGGATCATGCTGAGGCCCGCATAATCAAACGTCCATCAGTCATGTCAGGCGAATGCTGAGTCTGGATCAGGACAGGGCTGGCTCAATTCATAACGCTGATATCGAGCGAATCTGCTGTTACCCTCAACATGGCTTTGACCGGATCAGTCCCATTATTACCAAGTTCATTTCCACATCCGACAATGTATATGACTTGTTGGGAACCGCTGATTGGCGCGACGCTCCCCGCTACGTATCCTGTTCCGCTCGGCTGCGACGCGGATAATGAGTAACTTCCATTTCCATTTCCGGTATCAAGCGGGGGAAGGCTGAAGTTCGCGAAGTCTCCTTCTCCTCCTCCGAACGAGGTAGGTTTTCGGTAGTACTTCTGCGCGACGGATCCCAAATTTTCGAGATCGCTAATTACCTGATCACGGTTAGTAGCTTCCGCATTACTCTTGAAAAGCGTTATACCGACGGCAATAGCGACGCCGACTATAACAACTCCAAGGACTATCAGCAACAACTGCTGAGTTCCCATAGGTATCTCCGTATTTCAGTGTCGACTCAATTTCCGGGTTCATCCATTACCAACCCGGTTTTCCCTCCTACCAGCCGACGCAAAAACAAATCAGAACTGGTGTCAATTTAGGAAATTGGCAGCCAACTTTCCAAAACGCTCTCCCTATTAAGAATCGGGGTGTGTCCTGAATCACTTTGGATCCATCTATAGAATACCCTATTGCGCGATTGCCTCTTTATCTTTTCTCGTAATGTAAGAGTTGTACCCGAGCATCAGGATCGTCGCCAACACTCCGATGGCGGTGAGGACGAACCATATGGCGGTTGGCTGGCCAAGGACATGGACTCCACCGGCGACTTTGACAAGCAGCCCCTTCGTCGTCGTAGCGTAGAGCCACGCCCCAAATGTTCCCCCGATAAACCACGCAATTGCGATCGGAAGGAACGCGTACCCCTGGAAAAGCGCTTCCTGCCCTTTCGGAGCGTGATCCGCAATGTACTCATAATATCTCGGTGCCTGGGTCATCTCGCCGATCGACCACACCACAAGCGCCGCGACTATCATCCAGATCGTAGGATGAATGGCAATGACAAGCCAGGTCAATGTAGAAACTGCAAAGCCGACGACGATCGCTGTCACCGGCGGCAACTTCCGAGTCATCCTGTTGACGATCACCTGCAATGCAATTATCGCCCAGGCATCTACAGATTCAATCAGCTCGAAGGGAGCGCTCTTTGAAATGAAATCGGTGACGTACATCGGTATTATTACGAAGGTCTGCCAGAACATTATCCAATAGAGGGAGAAAATCAGGAGAAACACCATGAACCTCCCGTTGACAAGAACCTTCGCCATGTCGCCGAGCTTTTTGCCGAGACCCGGCTGTTCCATCGCGAGTTGTGCTTCGGGATTCTTGTAAAATATCAGAGTGCCGATAAACATCAGGGCGCATGAGGTGGCGGAGACCATGTAAACCGACTGAATCCCTACACGTTCCCTGAAAAAGTAAGCTATGAGGGGCCCGATCGCGCCGCCGACATTCACTAGCATATAATAGATCGCGTAGCCGAGAGATTTATTCTCCGGAGTCGTCGAGAGAGCGATCGTACCGAGCACAGACGGTTTGATAAAAGATTCGCCGACTGCAGTGAAAATGAGAAGTATTGCGAGAAGCCAAAAGAGTGGGATGAAACTCGAAACGCCGGAAAGCAGCGGTGTCCCCACGGAACCGATCAGGAAATACCCAATCATCATGACAAGGAATGCAAACGAAAAAGCCTTTCTAAAACCATACTTGTCGGCAAAAGTCCCCGCGAAGATTGGAAGGAGATAAACGAATCCACCGAATATTGACGATAGCGCGCCGGCATCAATCTCACTGAACTTGAGATGGTTGCGGAGAAAAATAATCATCACAACCTGTTGCGCGTAGTATGCAAGGCGCTCAAAGAGCTCCAACGTGTTGGCAACCCAGAAAGAGCGATGGAAATTTCGAAACAGCTGCTTGATGCGCGAGGTCATTTTCTCGATCCTGGAATTAGTTGTCGTAATGTCATGTGAGACCGTTCCATAGGATTGAAGGAGAAAGATAGTAATTATAGTCCAATATAACACAAAACGGTCGCCCCGTGATTTTCAGTAAAAGAAGCCATATTGAATGTGCTGATAAACCGGCAAACCAATTTGCCATTTCTCCCTGTAAAAATACCTGATTACCTGTTAAATTGTCGGAAATTCACAAAGGAGCTATTCTACATAGATGCCGCACGTCCCATTCCATTTCTTTTTCATACTCTTCCTCCTGCTCACAGTCGGCGCACAGGTCTTGATGTACATTCTTGCGTCACGATTTTTGGCCGGCAAGAGTGTTGGGAGAAAATTCATAAAGATATATCTACCAATCATATTCGTCGTAATAAACCTGCCGCTCCTGCTCACCCGCACCGATCCTGGATTGTTCTACTACCGCGGTTTCGTAAGAACATTCATCATGATGCCTTTCTTCGCATACCAGACAGTAAGTCTCGGGGTTGTCTTGACGGCAATGGTTGTCTATATCGCCCGAATGTTGTTTCGACGACTGAAGCGATCTGCAAAAGAACTACCCGCCGAAAGATCTCCGATTCCGCCTTCGAAGTCGCGCCGTTCTTTCATAAGGAAAGGCGCAGTCGGTTTGGGGGCTTATGCGTTCATAGGCTCTCTCCACAGCATATATGACAGAGACGAATACAAGATCGACCACGTGACACTGACGCTGAAAAATCTTCCGCCACAACTGGACGGACTTACCATATCGATGATTAGCGATATTCACTCCGGCATGTACATGCTTGAGGATGACATGATCAAATATGCGCAGGCCGTGAACGATCTTAAAGCCGATATGATATTCATCCCAGGCGACTTCATAACGAGCAAGGACAGCGAAGTACTGCCGCTGGCCAAAGCGTTCTCAGGATTGAAATCAAAATTCGGGACTTACGCTTGCCTTGGCAATCATGATTTCTTCGGGAACCCCGCCTACATAACCGAGAAGCTTCGCGAACATGGGATGAAAGTGCTGAGGAACGAAACCGACGAACTCGACATTGACGGGACAAAGTTGATGCTTTCGGGAGTCGACGATGGACGGCACGCTAACTTCCCCAAGGTGTCGCATGAAGCCGATTCGCTCGACACAACAAGGATACTTCTCTGCCACAAACCCTACTATCTGGAGAACGCCGTCGCCGGAGGATTCGACCTTATGCTTAGTGGACATACGCACGGCGGCCAAATCGTCTTTCTCGATCTTTTCGGTGAGAAGATTACTCCCGCCGCGCTTGTTTCGCCTTATGTGTCCGGGAGGTATAAAATGGGCGACACACTTATGTATGTGAGCCGCGGGATTGGAACTGTGGGACTGCCGATCAGGGTCAATTGTCCGCCGGAAATTACACTCTTCACTCTGCGCTCAACTTCGAAGGTTGGATGAAAAACATCTGCTAAATGCGCCTAATATCCAAGCTGTTCGTATTCGTTTCCGCGCTATTCATAGTTCTCTACGGAGTTTTATCCGGCTTCTTCAAGATTGAAGGTACATTCATAGCGAGCTACGTGGCAGGAAAGAATCTCCTCGAAGGAATAAATCCAGTCCTTCTTTATCGGTTCCCACTCTTTCAAAAGCTCATCGGCGCAAGCGGCCTATCCGAAAAAATCATGTATCTCGTGGGGGCAACTCCAACATCAATCGCGGCGGACGCGTTCTTTGCTTTTCCGCCGGTCATGATGGCCCGCATTCTTTTTACTGCGGCAAATATTGTTGCGCTCGTCATGCTCGTTCACGCTACCGCAAAGGTCGCAGAGACCTCAAACAAGACCACCTACCTTGTTTTCTTAAGCACTTCCTTCGCGCTAGCATACAACTTTCAGGCGAGCGAGCCTTTCATAATTCTGACTCTACTGTTCGTGCTCGCGTTCTATGCTTTCTCGCTTGGCAAGTTAGCAGCCTGCGGGGTTTTTATCGGACTCGCATTCCCTTTCAACCCGGTCTTAGGCTTGCCCGTCCTTCTTTTTCTCCTGGCGACCAGATGGAGAACATTCACTTATTTTTTGATGACCACGGTTGTGGTGCTGGTCATCACCTACCTGGTAGTCGGAAATTCTACGTTCGTTTTTTATTACCAGCGTATAGTCACCGCCTATCTCAATGGAAGAGTGCTTAATCCGTTTTCGGACACTTTTCAGACCGCTTGGTCTTTTCTCCGAAGAGTATTCATATACAATGAGACTTTGAATCCCACCCCCCTTCTGAATTCAACACCCGCTTTTCTCCTGGCTAGTTCGTTCTTCAAGGCCGCAATCGTTGTCCCGACAGCCTACTTCTTCTACAAAGGCGTATCAATGAACAAGCCTCGCGAAGCTCTCGTCGCTGCTACTTTTCCAACTTTGTTTTTTCTCCCGACGTTTACACCCGCCGAGCTGGTACTCCTCGCCCCAGCGATCGTGGCCATCGTCCAGGCCGCCACGGAAGAGGGCCGAACAAAATTGGCAGGCACCTTCCTCGTGCTATACGCACTTGCCTGCATTCCGTTCTATACGTTCGAAGGCGAATACGGAAGCGTGTTGAGTATAATACTGAATTACGAAAGCTTCTTACTCTTAGTCGCTATTTATATAGTTTACCTTATTTTCCAGAGTCGCATAGTTCCAAAGCACCTGCGCTATTTCAGGCTGGTGCTGACCTTTGTTATCGTTTGTGCCGCAACTGCCACACTCTATATCGGAGAGAGATTTGTCGAGCGTCCCGCTAACTTGCCGCTGACCCCCGTTTTACCTGCATCTGTACTTAATGAGCCAGCGTTCAGTCCAGGCCTCCACTCAGGTCGATTGACTTACGTAGCTTTAGATTCAGCTACCGAAACCTTTAAGCCTGAAGGTGCCGACCCTGGACAAGCTCCATCCGCGAGTATTTATAGTTACGGTTCAGGTGATATCGGAGATAACTATGCGATGGAGACGACCAGAAACGGAGAAGCGGTTGTATATTTTAGAACTCATTCCGCCGCGGCTTTCTATTCGGGCTACGAACCGAGAATCAGCGCCGACGAGGA
>JAJYOS010000499.1 GCA_021796055.1 Bacteroidota bacterium | reverse complement strand
CCGGCCGCCGCTGTGTGTGGGGTTTACAAAGCAACGATATCAGTTGGAACACATGGTCCTTGCGAGCGGACTTCAATCAACAACAGATTTGCCATGGTGGTACAGGCCAAACAGCATGTCAATTCCTGGAGTGAATTTACTCCGCTACTCAATCAATTTCAATTTAACTGAATGGGCGACACAGGATGAATATCCTGGATGAAGTTGGACTACAGCCGAAGGGCGACCGAAGAAATCTAATGGTATGTTTTGAAAGCAATGGACGGAGTCCCGGATCTCGCGAGAGTATGAGATCACGAATGATCGATATATCTCTGAAAGGAACATGGTTGCCAAGTTAGAAACGCTTCAGGCGCGCCGATCTCATTTTGAAAGGGCGGGATAGTTTAACGGTTCCCGTTTTGGTTTAGCGTTGATCATGTTGCACCCTCTAATAAACTGAACTGTCCGCCCCGCTGTTTTCCCATGACGATCTTAACTGTCTCTTCCAATTCGGTGCAACAAATGGACATATCCGTACCGACGCCCGTAGCTAAAAGACATTTTTCGTCCGGAGCCTGCTGGGAAGACAGGCCTGACCTTCCACTTTCCTAACTACCGTACCGAACCAGAATCGATCGTACTAACTATCCATCCTTACTTTGCTGTGCAGGGTGTCGTGCACTCTGTTCAAAAGTTCGCCGCTCAAATAAGGTTTCGACATGTAATCTATCGCTCCGATTTCGAGTGCAGCTGACTGAACCTCCGGTTCGATTGAACCGCTTACTGCGATTACCTTCGCACACGATTTCAGTGCGAGGATCATTGAGAGCACCTCTTCGCCGCCAAGCCTGGGTAGTCCCATGTCCAGAAGGACGAGCTGGATCTTATTTACATTCTTGGCAAATGTCCGCACGGCCTCCGGACCATCCGACGCAAGCACAACATTATATCCGTTCTCGCCCAAAACCGCCTGCAGGAAATCCCTCAGCATCTCTTCGTCTTCAACAACGAGTACCGTTTCACCGTCCCCTTTCGGGAACTCCACCAAATTCAATTCTTCCGGCATCTCACTCTCCTCACAAGTTCTCATTATCACGTTTTATGCGCCAATCTCAACAATTCTTCCATCCCTTTTAGGAACAGAACCTGTAGTTCTATTTATCAATGGCCGTGCCGCTCAAAAAGCGTCACAGAGACCTGAAATGAGGGGATTCCACCGAATGGGGTGTGCGGTTTTGATACAGAAATGTTCGGTATCGATACAAGTGGTCGGGAAGAGAGGCTGGCTTTGTGACAGACGGGGGGGAGCTACCCGCTGGCTGGCCGGCAGGGACTTCGCAATAAGTGGACAAAATCATTGAATGTCCGAGCGAGTTCCCTGCCGGTCGAGTAACCGACTATCTCCTCACTTCGGGTGCCGAGAGGTATTTGAAACCATGTGGGGAAGAAGATTTCCGGACATAGCCATGAACCCGGCTCCTGAAGGCTCAGAAGGCCGCCTCGCGTCTCTGAGATCATTCCCTAGGAATTGACGTCTATCTTTCACGTCCTTCAGATACAGAAAGGTCCCTGTGCCCTTCGGAGCGCTGGAATTCATGATCGAAACATCTTCACCATGTTCTAACGTGATTGTGGCTTTAGAACCGTGAAGTTGAGCCTGTCTACCGCTAAAACCATCGATGCGAATATCTTTGAAATGCTCGCAGTAAATTCCATTAGAGAAATAGGGAGGAAGTGAATCGGCCCATTCTAGCTTTAAGTCATCTATGTGAAGGCCGTCAACGTACTGCGCATATATTCCGGGGATGTCGTGTTTGAAAAGGCTTAAGGCGGGATTGGCTCCCAGTCCACGCAGGTCGAAATTTCCTCCGACCGCGTCAGAGTGAACCCCGCCTTTTATTTTTAGCCTGATGTGGTCGAGCGTAATATTCTTTATCACGTTATCGCGAGTTCCATAAATTATGATGCCATCCTCGGCATTCGCCGTGATGTTTGTAAAACGGATGTCCTTGATAAGTGTCCTTCCATTGAACGGCTGTTCGAGCCTGACGACCACGTATATCGGCTCGGCTTTGCCCCACCAGTCTCCGGTAAATTGATGGGTCTGCATGATGATGTTCGAGAAGAGGACATATCGGGCGGAGTCGTAAACTCCTATTCCGCGATTGGTATCGCGGAAGATTAGATTGTCGAATGTACAGTACCTTCCGCCGTCGAATCGGATAGCGGATGAACGTGATGATATCACGCAATTCGTCACGGTTAGATTATCGCACTCGTTGGCCGCGATGCCGTCATCCGCAGTCCAGATATTACAGTCTGAAATCCTGGCATTCTTAGCCATGATGTTGATACCGTCGTTGTTCGGAATCAGCGGGCTGTTCAAAATATTTATGCCTCTTACTTCCACGTTTTTGCAATCTTCAATATTGACCGTCCAGTTTGGAGAGTCCTTGATCGTTATGTCTTTCACCAGGACATTTTCGCTCTGCGCGAGAATGATGAGCGCCCCCGGTCGGTCGGCCCAAGGCATCCACGGTTTGATTGGACCGTCCGAATCGCCAAACTTCGGACTGAGGAAAGCCTCCCCCTGCCATGTCATGCTTTTCACGAAGTCGCCGCCGTAATGCGGTGTCTTCGGGTTCATGAAGTACATTCCGTTTCCCTGTATCGTCCCATGTCCCACGATGGCAATGTTGTTCGCGTGGTTCGCGACAATGATTCCGGCTCTAAGTCCTTCTCCGGACTGGCCGCTTTTATAGGCTCTTAGTTTGAAATACGATTTTAACTTGTACTGGGATGTATCGCGGCTCCCCTCGAGTACGGAACCGTCCCCCAGCCTAAGTGTGACATTGCTCAGGAGCTCAAACGTGCCGGTTACATACGTCCCGGCAGGAAAGAACACGGTGCCGCCGCCGTTCTTTGAGGCCGCTTCGATTGCCCTGGTAATTGCCGGAGTATCCAGAGTCTTTCCATCACCGATAGCACCATAACGCGTCACGTTGTAAACGTAGCCCTGTTCCTGCGCGTGACAGTCCGAGACTGAAAAAGCGAAGAGAGAGAAAACTATAATTGCGCCAAACCGTAGAAGCGATATCAATCTATTATTCATTTGACCTCCTTTGTGTCACTGTATTTCATGTAGTGGTCTTGCATCGACGCCAGAGCTCCGATCACCGATGAATTAGATTTGTAATGCCTCCAACGGCGATCTGTAAACCGACGCAAAAGATAAGGAAAGCCATCAGGCGGTTTACGATCTTCTCGTTATGGGATCCCATGTATTTGATCAAACGCCCAGCATTTACGTAGAAAATAAAAATCAGTATACAGATGGCAAGTATCGATATCAAAAGAGCCGCGTTGTTGAGCAGATAACCCGAGAAAGTCTTCTCCTGCACATGAGCGCTCAAAGTGAAAAGCACCGCGATGGTGCCGGCGCCAGTGGTTATAGGAAACGTGATAGGATAGAAGAGCTTGCCTTCCAGCTGGGAAAACTCAGTGTCCCCGGGACCCGGCGGGACAGGCTCTGGCGAATCCGTTGGTTTATCCGTCGTTAGAAACTCCCATCCGATTTTGCATATCATGATTCCGCCACCGAGTTGAATTATCGGCACTGACAGACCAAAGAGCTCGAGTATCCAATGACCAACTAACAGTGTGAAGACGCAGAGCCCCAACGCATAGACTGAAATCTTTCTGGCCGCCCTCACTCTTTCGCTCCTCGACAGCCCCGTGAAATACTGGTCGACCATTAGAGCTGTCCCAATTGGATTCACCACCGGAAATAACGCGATGAACCCAAGAAAGACTATCTCCATAAAAGATTCTATATGTATGAACATGAGTTTGCCGGTTCTTTTTTTCAAGTTAATGAGAAGCCGGTATAGTCTCCAAGCTAAAACGGAATTCCTAGGTGGCAGACAACAAGAGACAGGCGTTGTTCAAAGCTCGGAGTCGGACTAGGTTCGATCTCGACGTGCGACGAATCGAAGCGCGGGAAGGTGCTGAACCATTACACGGAGAGACCCAGAGCAAAGAAAAAGTTCCACAGAGAGAAGAATCCCTCTCCGTGGATCTCTCTGCTACTTCCGCACATTAATATCCCTAGAGGTTGGCCTGGTCACCGCGACTCATCAGCAGAAGTTTGCCGCAACCGAGGCCAGCCGCCGAAGCGTTTGCTCAAATAGTCCCTCAATACTCTGCGGCACCTTTCCTTTGTACACTCCGAGGAGCCTCTCGAACTTGGCCAGCTGGTCTTCAGCGGGCGCGTTAAGACTCTTAAACACGTCGTACCCTGCATCCAGGCTCTGCAGCATGGAACGCATATTGTCTATCTTGTCGCAAGCGGACAATGCCAAAGCCTCTTCCCCCGCCATTTCGATATTCTTCAGATATGCTTCCTGCCGTTCTTTCCACGACATGTCTTTGCCCGGCTCTGTCACAGTCTTAACCAACCCGGCCACCCTTTCACCGAATTCTTCATTCAGCTCCTTAATCGTCGCGTCGCTGTCTTCTACGGTGTCATGAAGAAGTCCGGCGGCGACAACTTCTTCATCGAAGTCCGCGTCTCTCAGCATCATCGCGACCCTGAAAGGATGAACTATGTACGGGATCCGGGCTTCCGGATTCTTCCTCGGCTTTCCCTCATGCTTCATGGCCGCGAAGTCGACCGCCTTCGCAATAATTCCACCAGTGTTGAAAAGTAATCCTTCACTTTCACTGTTCATTATGTTCTCCGTCGAATTCTTAGAATATATATTTAGATTTCAAGAAATACTTCGATCTAATTCCTCGCCAGCTCGGCGAGCACCCGACTGCGTCCAAGGGGACGAAGCGTTATCTGCGAATCGCCGATCTCGACGTTCAGCCACTTGGCAAGATTCTTAGGAATTGGAAGATGCAGCCAGTGGGCGCTTTAGGGCATCCATAGCGAGTCGGGCGCCTTCCAGGAGCCGCAGTAAGTTGCCGAAGCCTCGACGGCTTCCCTCAACACCACATCTCTCTGCCGCATGTTCAGCCTTTTCTAATTTGTCCGGCTAAACATAGCATTCAAACAAATGCGATATCATATCATGAGATGATAATAATTATTGTTGCCCCAACTGTCTTTCGACATTTCCCCCTGAAGAAGTTTCGATGCTTTCGGAAAGTATCTTCACCATTAAAACGTACGCCGCTTCCCTGTCCAAATAATCGGGGAAGCGGCGCCACTCGTACGGCAATATCAATGAAATATCCGGAGCGGTTCCGGGAATCTATTTCAGAAAAAATCGCGCCTGTTATTCAGCAGTCGGCTGGTTGGCGGTCATCAATTCACTATCAATGATTTCCTTCAGTTGCTCCTTAGGCAGCGCGCCGACCGCCATCTGCGGCGTTCCCACCTTTGGAATGAAAAGGAGTGACGGAATACTTTGAATTCCGAATACCCCCCGCAAGTTCCTGTTCCA
>JAJYOS010000498.1 GCA_021796055.1 Bacteroidota bacterium | reverse complement strand
AGCTTTTTCATTCCGTCAAACATGGCTTACTTTCGTTTGGTGTTTGAGTGATCGGTATTCGCACGACGTCTCCGATCATCACGATAGTGGCCGTATGTAGCCTTTGACAATGCATCTTTCCTACTTGAAAAGGACAGCCTATGATCCTCTATATGTTTTGTCGGAAATTTAAAGAGGGACTTTAGTGCCACGTTTTTGACCAAAATAACGCGGTTTTGCCGCTGAAAGCACACCGATAAACCTTTAACCGCGTCCTGATCGGAGATGGGGAGAGGTTGCTTTTTGGCCCTTCCTTGGCTAATGTTCCTTGGATCGGAACTCGACCGGGAAATTTAAACAGGAGTGAACATGATCAGGGAAGCGCAGCTTGCTGACGCTGAAGCAATCTGCGGCATATACAACAAATACATCATGACTTCTACCGCGACGTTCGAGGAGACGCCGGTATCAACGGAAGAGATGACAGAGCGCATCAGGACAATCACGAATGATTACCCATGGCTTGTGTACGAGCTCGACGGCAGACTGGCTGGTTACACTTATGCGAGGAAATGGAGGGACAGGGCATCGTACAGGAATACAGTCGAGACGGGTACATACATTGATGGCGAGTTTGTCGGCAAGGGGATCGGTACCGAATTGAAGAGAGCTCTACTTGACGCGCTCAGGTCAAGGGGGTATCACACCGTAATTTCTGGAATCGCTCTCCCCAACCCGGCAAGCGTGGCTTTGTGCGAGAAATTCGGATTCAAGAAAATCGCGCACTTCCGTGAAGTAGGCTACAAACACAATAGATGGATCGACGTCGGTTACTGGCAGCTTATGTTATAGAAATAGAAGACTTAAGTGAGGATTCGGGCATGCAAAGACTTACTATTCTATTTGTTGTCCTCGCTATTGGGGGACTCGTACGGGCTCAGGAAACAAGGACTGAACTTACAAGCGCATCCAGCGCCTACGATTCGAGAGCGAACAACGACTCCATTCCCGACGTGTATTCGGTCAGCGGTCGATTTGAGCAGGTGATGGTGATCCGGTTGAAATATCGGACCGACCTGCTCGGCGGGCTAGAGAAGGCCGTTAAAGAGAACAACATTCACAACGCCGTCATACTCGCGGGCACAGGCTCGGTGGTCTCATATCATTACCACGTGGTCAGCAACGTGGGATTCCCGACGAAGAATATATTCGTCAAGAACAGCGCGGCTCCCGCCGACCTGGTGAGCATGAACGGCTACATTGTAAATGGGAGAGTTCATGCGCACGCCACATTCACGAATAGCGATATGGCGTTCGGCGGCCATCTTGAACCTGGAACCACGGTCTTCACATTTGCCATAGTGACGATCGGCGTATTGAGCGACACCACCGACCTCAGCCGCATCGACGACAAGAACTACAGATGACAGTGCCCTGATAATTTGTTCCGCGAGAAGGTAGTGACCCGGTTTGAATATTAGGGAAAATATTTCATGCTGCCGCTCTGCGGCATGCCGCATCATTTATCTCAGACAGAATGTCGGGCCGGCTAAAGTCCGCAGGGTAGTCGCAGTGTACGCGGAGAAAAGTGTAAAACCCCTTTGCGTTCTCTGCGATCTTCTTTCTCAGCGATCTCTGCGTGGGACCTAATTGAGTCATTACCAACGTTTGCATTACCATGGCGCAAGCCGTAAATTTTAGAAACATGGAACATCAACTTGGAAAAGAACTCGTCCTCGACGAGCTATTCGATTTGACGCTCTATAAGAGGATAAGGGAAATTGTATCGGACGATTTAAAACCGCTTTTCGACGAACTTATCCCGACCGAGACAAAGCACCTGAAGTTCTGGCAGGACTTCTTCTCGCTGGACGTCAACGAGCTCGACCTCAGGCGGCGGTTGAAGCTAAGCCTGCTGACTGCCGTCGCCCGCGTATTCGGAAATCTCGGGATCCATCTTGTGATCGAGGCTATCGAGGTTTACGGGGTGAGGAAATACATCACGGTCTGGGATAAGTACAAAGGGACCCCCACTGGTGAGGCTGTGCATAAGATCCTCGAGGATGAATTTCAGCACGAGGATGAAATCGTGTCGTCGGCAAGCGAAAGGCTCATTCATCCCGAGCGGGTGCGCGACATTTTCCTGGGATTGAACGACGGGCTTGTCGAGATACTGGGGGCCGTTTCCGGCTTTTTCGCCGCGCTTTCGAGCATTCCGGCGGTCATAGCCGCGAGTGCCGCCGTCGCCGTCGCGGGCTCGATTTCGATGGCGGCCGGCGCTTTCGGCGCTCTGAATTCGGAAAAGGAAGTCGAGAGGGTCGAGGCGGCAAAGAAAGAGTTCATCGAAGGAAAACCCGGCGAGGTAAAAGCCGGTTCGTCAAGCGCGGCTGAATCGGCGCTCGTCGTCGGTCTGTCCTATTTCTTCGGCGCCCTCGTCCCGGTGCTCCCCGTTCTCCTGGGCGCGGTGAACATATTCTGGTCACTTGGGTTCGCGGCGGTGGTCATGGTATTCATATCCACAGTGATCGCGTTTCTCTCCGGTATGCGAATGCGGAAAAGAATCGTCACGAACCTCGTCACTCTCCTCATCGCCGTCGCCGTTACTTATGGAGTGGGACTTCTCGCAAGGTCGATATTCGGAATCAGCATATAGGATGTCCCACCGGCAGACTTCGTCTCTTCTGTCGTGAAGGACACGGCGAGACGCGCAAGCAGATAACACCGCGTCCCTGCAGGGCTGACTGTTTTATTTCCCCCGTTCTAACAATATTGCGTCCCAAAGCAGCTTCACCGTGAGTTCACCCTTTGCGGACACAGAAACGAGCCCTCTGGCACGTTTGCCCTGCGTACTCACGCTCTGCCTTAGACTTCTCGAGGTGCAGGTTGACTTCGGTCTTCTCATCTTATCGATTGATACCCTCCGAGGACCCCCTTCTTCGACAGGACGATCTGCCAGAGCTGATTGCTCCTGGCGCGGAACGCCCCGGCACTCGAGAGGAGGAAGAATTTCCACATCCTGAAGAAAGTCTCTCCGTACTTTTCCTTCACTTCATTCCAGCCGCCGACAAAATTATCATACCATGCCATCAGCGTTTTATCGTAGTCGGCGCCGAAATTGTGCCAGTCCTCCATGACGAACATCCCTTCTATTGCCTTCCCCAGCTGAGCGACCGACGGAAGCATCCCGTTCGGGAAAATGTACTTGTGAGTCCAGGCGTCGGTGCTGTTCACCGAGCGAGGGCTTCCTATCGTGTGGAGTAGGAAGAGTCCGTCGTCTCTTAGACATCTGTCCGCCACCATGAAATAGTCTCTATAGTTCTTGTATCCCACATGTTCAATCATCCCGATGGAGACGACTCTGTCGAATTGTCCTCTGACTTCCCGATAGTCCTGAAGCCTGAACTCGACCGGCAGTCCTTTAGAAAGTTCCCTGCCGAGCGACACCTGCTCAGTAGACACCGTTACGCCGACGACCTCAGCTCCATATTGTTCCGCGGCGTACTTGCCGAACCCTCCCCATCCACACCCTATGTCCAAAATTTTCATCCCCGGCTTCAGATAGAGTTTTTCGCAGACCAGCTTGAGCTTGTTTTCCTGCGCTTGATCGAGTGTCTGGGCATCCTTCCAGTACGCGCAACTGTAATTCATCCGCCTGTCGAGCATTTTGGTGAACAGCTCGTTCCCAAGGTCGTAATGTCTCTCTCCGACGATGAAGGCCCTACTCCTCTTCTGCATGTTCATCAAACGGAACCCCGCGAGACGGAGGGCGATCCCGGGATTCCGCTTCACTTTGTCCTGAAGGTCGGCGCGAAGAATCTTGAAAACAAATTCATCGACTCTCTCCGCATCCCACCACCCGGCCATGTAAGATTCGCCGAGGCCGAGCTCGGCTTCAGACACCAGGCGTTTGTAAACTCTCTCGTCGTGTACATGTATATCCCACGGCTGCTTCCCTTCAAGCTCAACTCCGGCAAGCCGCAACAGATCCTCAAGGACCGCTTTGTGACTGCTTATTCCCATGACACCACCTCCAGACCTGATCAGAACAATTGTGGCCGGTCTCCCTCACAATTTTCAGATTTACATTCCATTGCCAACCGGATTCCACGAGAACTTATGGCTCAACCTATGCAAAAACAACATCCTGCCCGCCCGAATTCCCAGACTCACCCTCACACATCCTCAACTTGCTAAAGATGCCGCGGTATTGTAGAATATGTCGAGTTTCGTTCCGCAGCAACGTACCTTAGCCTTCAAAACGCCAAGCTCCAAATTACCTTCCAATCTGAGCCGCAAAAGCACAATGTCAAATTCTCAGGGTACCCGGAGTGATGGTCACGTGTCTCCGGCAGATTTTCTCTTGCGAAGTATTGTCAAAAACGATTTGGAGGAACGGCAATGATCAAGAAAGGTATTGAAAGGCGTGATTTCCTGAAGTACGTCCTCGGCGGGATGGGGATGCTGGCACTGGACTGGAGTTCACTACCGAGGAGCGTTCAGGCACTCACGAAGGATAATGAATTTGACGCGGTGATAATCGGTTCAGGCCTCGGTGGACTGAGCTGCGCCGCCGCTTTCGCGAGACAGGGTTTCAAGCCACTTGTTCTCGAGCAGCATGACAAGCCCGGCGGATACGCGACCGCGTTTGACCGGCCGGGAGGGTTCAAGTTCGACGTCTCACTTCATTCGACATCCGTCGGCGAACGAAACGGGCTGCACAATCTCATCCCCGGCTTTCCCGAAATTACAGATGTCAAATTCGTCCCGCATCCCAGCCTGTATCGTGTAATTTATCCGGACTATGATATCACGGTCCCACAGAAGGACTTGCAGCAATACATCAAAATGCTGATCGGATATTTCCCCGAAGAGAAGGAAGGGATCGAAGGATTGTTCGGCGACATGCAAGGTTTGGCGGGCGATATACAACGCCTTTCGGCCGCGAGGGGCCAGATGGACATGCAACGTTTCGCCATTGATTTCCCTTTCCTGTCGAAGCTATACAACAGGACGTGGAAGGATATGCTCGACGCGAGGCTCAAGAACGAGAAGCTCAGGGCGATCGTGTCAGCGCAATGGGCATACTACGGGCTTCCCCCATCAAAGCTCGTCAGCTTCTACTACGCGATGCCTGCGCTCGGTTACCTTACCGAAGGTGGCTATTATCCCGTCGGAAGATCTCAGGACATCAGCGACGCTATGGTCAAGTTCATCGAAGGCAACGGCGGGAAGGTTATGTTGAACTCGCGTGTCGACAAGATCCTGATAAAGGACCACTCGGCATACGGCGTCCGGACCGACGCCGGAGAAGAGTTCACTTCAAGGGTAGTGGTCTCGAACGCGAACCCATTTGATACCCTTCGCAAGATGACCGACGAAGAGACCTACCTTTCGACTTACCTGGACCAGCTGGACCACTACAGTGTGAGTCTATCGCCCCTTGAGCAGCCCGGCATC
>JAJYOS010000497.1 GCA_021796055.1 Bacteroidota bacterium | reverse complement strand
ATCTCGGAGCCAGCACGGGCGGGCTAATGTCTATGCTTCCTGGCTTTAAGTTCGGCGGAATATCTTGATGCTGTCCGTTGTCCTATCTCCTTTCACTTTAATCAATTTGTCAGGAAGTGCTGGAGTTTTTTCCGGCGACTGAAGACTATGATATACACGTCACAAGCTTTGGAATCTCTGATCGGCGAATTGAGCAAGCTTCCTGGAATAGGAAGAAAAACGGCGCAGCGTCTTGCGCTTCATATTCTGAAGTCCGGTAACGAAGACGCGGATCGGCTGGCGTCGGCGATTGTAGATGTTAAGAGGCGGATCAGGTATTGCTCGATTTGTCTGAATATTACGGAGAACGATCCCTGCTCTATCTGCGCCGACCAGTCTCGCGATCACACATCGATTTGTGTCGTCGAGGATCCCAGCGACGTGATGGCACTCGAGAAGACGAACGAATTTCAGGGTGTGTACCATGTGCTTGGCGGGGCGTTGAACCCGCTGGAGGGAGTTACGCCGGAGCAGCTGAGAGTGAGAGAGCTTTTGAATCGTCTCGGTGGCGGCGTGAAGGAAGTAATACTTGCGATGAATCCGGATGTTGAGGGAGAGGCTACCACGATCTATCTGGGTAACTTGCTCAGACCGTTGGGAATCAGAGTCACGAGGATCGCCCGCGGAGTGCCCGTCGGGGGTGATCTTGAATTTGCCGACGAGGCGACGCTCGTGCGAGCGCTGGAGGGGCGGATCGTTGTTTGATGGCCAAGCCCCGTCTGACATTCCTGGCGCTGCTTATTCTGTTTTCCGGCTGTAACATATTTCAGACGAGAACGCCGGAACCTCCACAGCAAGGTCGCTCAGATTTTCTACCGCCAACATCCCCGGACATTGTCGTTCAGAACCTTCAGAATGCAATCTCTGACAGAAACGTGATCAACTATATTGCTTGTTTTTCCGATCCTACATCCGGCGGTCAAAGCTTCAGCTTCATGCCCTCGCCCAGAGCAGCCAGTCAGTACCGGGCAATCTTCCAGAATTGGGACATAAGTTCAGAGCAATCTTATTTCAATAACCTTATCAGCCAATCTTCCACCTCATCCAGCTCCGCTCTCGTCCTTTCATCAATCCAGCTCGTTCCATACACCGACTCGGCATATTATAGCGCGAACTACACGCTCCTCTGGCCGAACAAGGTCGCGAGCAACATTCAACAGGTGCAGGGGAACCTCCAGTTTTATCTGGGAGTTAATCCGAACGGAAGCTGGTCGATTTACAGATGGGTGGATTCCGGCACCAGCGACACAGTAAAAACCTGGAGCGATCTGAAAGCCCAGTTCAGCACTCAATGAAGTGGACTCTGTTTGCGATATTGACACTTGTGTTGATCGGTTGTGAAAACCCATTCGCGCCGAAGCTTGCGACACAGCAGACCGCGCCATCGAGTTTCATTTCCGACCAGTCGACAGTCGACGGCGTGTTCCGGAATTTCGTCTACGCTTACACATTCAAAGACACCACTGTTTACTCGAAGCTCATCGCGCCGAATTTTACTTTCACATACATGGACTATAGCAGGGGAGTCTCGGTTTCCTGGGGGAGAGATGAGGAGATGAGATCCACCAGCGGTATGTTTAAGTACGTCAACAGGCTCATCTTAAACTGGAACAATATCCTGTCTCTTACTGAAGACTCGCTTCACGCCACGGTCACCAGGGGATTCACTTTAACGGTCGCGTTCAATCCCGCGGATATTGAAGAGGTGGACGGCAAAGCATATTTTGAAATGGAGCGTACTTCATCTTCGGCGCCGTGGCAGATAACACTTTGGAAAGACGAATCTAACTTTTAGGCCAATGAAAAAAATTACAATTGCGTTTCAGGGAGAAAAGGGGGCGTACAGTGAACTCGCCGCCAAACGATATTTCAAATCGAACAAATTGGATCTTATTCCTCAAAAAACTTTCGCGGATGTTTTTCACGCCATCGCGAAGAGAAAAGTCGACTGCGGTATCGTCCCGGTCGAAAACACGCTCAACGGCGGAATACGCGAAGTGTTCAACCTTCTGGACGAGCAGTCGGTTTACGTGACCGGCGAAATCAAACTGCGGATCTCGCACATGCTTCTCGGCGTCGGTGGCGCGAAACTTTCCGGGATAAAAAAGGTGTATTCGCATCCTCAAGCTTTGCTGCAATGCAGAAAGTTCATACATGGAGCAGGTCTGTCGCAGGCCGAATATTATGATACGGCAGGAGCTGCGAAGTTCGTCTCCGAATTAGGAGACCCGTCTGTTGCGGCGATAGCAGGCCTCTCCGCAGCGGAAGATTACAGACTGAAGATTCTCAAGAAGCATATCGAAAGCGACGGAAAGAATTTTACAAGGTTCCTCGTCGTGACGCGAGAGAGCTATGTTCCCGGTGACGCCGACAAGACCACGGTCATATTCAGTGTCAAGAGCCAGCCGGGGGCGCTCCACAAGAGTTTAAGCGTATTCGCGATTCGGGACATCGATCTCTTATCCATAGACTCTATACCGAACGTTGGCAGGCCGTGGGAGTATAAATTCTTTGTCGATTTCAGAGGCGGAGTGTTCGGGGAAGCGCAGTCTAAGGCGATCGAACATTTGAGAGAAATCTGTCCTCACGTCAAACTTATCGGAAGCTACAAGGAAGGGAGGACGGAATATTGAGAAGGTTCTTTTTCCTTTTGAGGGAGGCTTTCAGCGGGCTGGGGCGGGCCAGACTTAGCGCGACATTTTCGATCGTCATGGTCACGCTTTCATTCACGCTTCTTGGGAGTTTCTACCTTACTACCGTCCAGGCTGAAAAGTTCCTTGATTATTTGAAGAGCAAAGTTGAGATAGAGGTTTTCCTGTCTGATTCTCTCGGCACGCAACAGGTTCAGGATGTGAGGCAGCAGCTCCTTGCGACAAGAGGAATAAGCAGTGTGAAGTACATCAGCAAGGACGAAGCTGCAAGTATTTTCAAGGAGGAATTTGGGCAGGATATACAACAGGTGTTGGATTTTAACCCTCTCCCCGCGTCGTTCAAGGTATTCGTCAGAAACAGCTTCAAGAATTCGGAAGGCGTCGCAGCGATAAGTTCGAAGATCGGTCAGATACCCGGCGTGGAGTCAGTGAAGTATAGAAAAATTCTCCTGACGCTGATAGACAAACGCGTGAGACTATTTTACGCGGTCATTCTGGGATTCGGCGGGGCCCTGGTGCTATTGTCGATTTTCCTTGTCTATAATTCGATGCGTCTGGCTATTTCTTACAAGAAGCGGATAATCGACACGATGAAACTTGTCGGCGCGTCAAGGAGTTTCGTGAGGATGCCTTTTCTTCTGGGCGGCATGATCCAGGGTTTTACAGGCGGAGCGATAGCTGCCGCCGCAATATATGGAGTGATGCAGGCCGCGCTGGTCTTGATGCAGGAGAACATACTCATCCAGGCGCTTCCACCGCCTGAGTTTTACGCGGCTATTATCGGGATATCGACGCTGCTCGGTCTATTTTCCACGCTCATCGCTACCCGACGGTACATAAAGGAAGGGTTGTCTTGAACCGCTTCGATTTTTTATTACAAACGAGAGCCTGAATTAGCATGTACAAGTTTTTGATAAATGGCGGCAAGAAACTTTCCGGGAATATAGAAGTGAGCGGCGCGAAGAACGCGTCTCTCGCGCTTATGCCGGCAGCCTTGCTCGCGCCCGGCGTTTTCAGAATTGACAACACGCCGGATCTAATGGATGTCTCCACGATGTCCAGCCTCATGTCGACGCTTGGAGCGAAAATCTCTCTATCCGGCACGACGCAAACGATTGATACCGGCCATGTGTCAAATTTCGAGGCGCCCTATGAACTCGTGAAGAAGATGCGCGCCTCGATCTATGTGTTGGGTCCGCTCCTTGCGCGATACGGTTATGCGAAGGTTTCCATGCCAGGCGGTTGCGCCTGGGGCCCCCGTCCGGTCAACCTTCATCTCGAAGGGATGGAAAAACTCGGCGCGGAGGTGTCGCTGGACTCTGGGTATATAATTGCCAAGGCTAAGAAGCTCAAGGGCGCGCGCGTGAATTTTGACGTGTCCAGTGTCGGTGCGACTGGGAATGTTATGATGGCCGCGGTGCTTGCCGTGGGCACGACGGTAATCAGTAATGCCGCGCTCGAGCCCGAAATTGTCGCGCTCGGCGAAATGCTGAAAAAGATGGGAGCGCACATCGTGGGGTTGGGAACTTCCACCGTTACCATAGAGGGCGTCGATGAACTTCATCCCGTCGAATTTATGAATATCCCTGATCGCATAGAAGCTGGAACGTTCCTCGTCGCAGGCGCGATGGCTGGAGGTTCCATCTCCGTCGATCGGTGCGAGCCCGGTCATCTCTCCGCGCTGATTTCAAAACTAGAAGAGACTGGTGCAAAGCTCGATGTCTCCGCAAACTCTGTTCGAATTCAGGCCCCAGATAGCGTAAAGCCGGTTGACGTTTCGACGGCTCCTTATCCCGGTTTTCCGACAGACATGCAGGCGCAATGGATAGCGATGATGTCTCGTTCGACCGGGTCCGCTGTCGTTACTGACAACATATATTTCGACCGGTTTAAACATGTCCCGGAGCTCGTCAGGCTTGGCGCGAATATAGAAGTTAAAGAGAACGTCGCCGTCGTTAAGGGAGTCGCGTCGCTGAAGGGAGCGAAGGTAATGTCGACGGACCTTAGGGCGAGCGCCTCGTTGATACTCGCAGGATTGGTCGCGGAAGGGACGACTGAAGTCCTGCGCGTCTATCATATGGACAGAGGCTACGAGCACATAGAAAAAAAACTCAGAGGGCTTGGTGCAGACATCGAGCGCGTTAAGAGCGACGAGTTTTAGCATCGCGGTCGCGGCGATGCTGAGCTTAGAAAGCTGCGGCTCAAGCAGCGAAACCGCGTCGTACGTTACCGGATGTTTCTATTATTACGTCACAACGAAGTCTAGTTTGCCTGAATTTGACGCCTCCTTCATCAGTACTGCCGATTCCTCAGGGCAACGCCTGGATGTTTATGTGAGCGTCCAGGAAAACCGGCTGAAATTTGAGAAGGTCGGCGATTTATTTCGTGCCCGATATATCTTAAATGTACGACTGTTCCATGATGGCGAGCCTTACCAGTCAAGGGAAATACAACGTGTCGTATGGAGAAAGGCCTATCCTTCATTTTCCGACAGCTCGTATGACGCTTCACTCGTTTCCTTCAGGGTCAATGCGGGGGAGTATATTTCTGAAATAGTTACGACGGACGAAGTAAGCGGTGAAAAATCGTCGCGGAGATTTCGAAAAGAAATACCTGAATTGTCCGGTCGGCAAATCTATCTAAGCGATATCCTAATGCTGGCGCGCTTCGACACGCTCGGAGGGGGGCGGAGAATTACTCCGTTCATACTGAAAAATGCGGGTCTCCTTTCGGATACGCTGAAGTTCTTCACTG
>JAJYOS010000496.1 GCA_021796055.1 Bacteroidota bacterium | reverse complement strand
TCGGCTGAAGCCATTCCCAATCCTCCTGAAGCTGTCTGGCGAACGTCATGAAGTTCATAATGACCTCGGGGTAATTTATCGTCAGCAGGGCAACATGTTGGGGGCGGTCTCGCATCTCGAGAAAGCCCTCGAGTTGAACCCGACAAGTGTGGTGATACTGAGGAACCTTCTTGCTATTCATTCAGCCTCGGGTAATGAGGAGAGGACATCGGAACTCAGGAAGCGATTATCACTTATCTTGAAAGAGGAAGAAATCCAGGATGCTTCGGATAATGAGACTGGACAGCTTGGTGATGAAGAAGGATTCGAAATTGTCCCCTGCCATTTCTGTGGTTCCTACGACGCCGTCCCCTTCAGAAAATCGGCGGACATTGTCAAGTGTACCAGGTGCGGAACAGTTTATCTCCGCACAAGGATGACCGAACAGGCGATGCGGATTTTGTACCAGCAGTATGCGGACGAAGGCTCTCACCTAAGCCTCCCTAGAACTAGCGAAGAGGTCAAAGCGAGCGGGCTGCGCAGGAACAATTTCATGAACGAGGTTATTTCACTTACAAAGAGTCGAGGGACCTTGCTCGATGTGGGGTGCGCCTGGGGCGCTTTCCTTGATAATGCAAGGCTGAACGGCTTTAAGCCGAGAGGAGTGGAAATAACACGTAGGACTGCAGAGTTTGCATCAGACACTCTCGGTCTGGATGTGACTTCCGGTCAGTTTCTGGACACAACCTTCGGACAGAATTCGGTTGCCGTCGTTACGATGATACACTCGCTCGAACATTTGCCTCAGCCAAAGAAGTCTATAGCGAAAGTGTTTGAAATACTCGAACCTGGCGGACTCTTTGCCGGCATCGTCCCAAACATTGAATCGTTTTGTTCGGCGCAGCTTCAGGAGGATTGGGAATGGCTTCAGCCGATGTATCACTATGTCCATTACTCTCCAGCGACGCTCCGGAAACATCTCGAACGTGCCGGTTTCATTGTCGAAAGAGTCTCCACGTTTGCGGGCGATTACGACCGGCAGCGGGTTGAGAAAGCTATCCGCGATACTTATCACCTTTCTTCGGATGGTGAAGTCGTTGAATTACTGAAAGCGATCGAAAAGAAAGGGTTCGGCGAAGAAATATGGTACTTCGCGAGAAAACCCAAAACAGTGGCCCGGCTGGCACGAAACGAACAAAAGATTGATTTGCCAATCGCTGAAAACCAAGAAGAATTAGTAGAAATCGAAAAAACATCCGCCTCATCAGCGAACGAACTGAAAAAAGCTGCCGACCGCCCGGCCGGTCTTTCTGGCGATAACGCAAAGCGAAAGGCGGACACATTGTACCGTGACGCGCACGTGAAATTGTCAAAGGGGCAGAAAGTTCAGGCGCTCAAACTCCTCAACGAGGTTGTCTCACTGTTCCCGGATCACGCTGATGCCCACAATGATCTTGCCGTGCTGTATAATCTGGAAGGAGATGTCGAGCCTGCTATTTCTCATCTGGAGCGTTCTCTCGAACTGAAACCGGATGACGATGTCTCGACCAGAAACCTGGCGATCCTTTACTCCGGTTCCCGAAATTATACGCGGGCGCTTGCTTTGTTTCAAAAACTCCTGGAAAAGAATCCGCAGAACGAGCAAATCCTTCTTTCGATCGCGGATATTTGTGTGAAGCTCAACAGGTTCAGCGATGCCAAGCTGCTGTTCAACAAGGTTCTATCTTTTACCAAGGATTCCACTCTGAGACAACGGCTCCTATCCACGATCGTGGAGTTGGACAGACTCCCCATCATGGACGGGAATGGGCGGGAACACGAGGAGGACGAGACGCCGCGGAAAGATGTCCCCCGGGCGGAAATTATTGTTCCCTCATCGAATAATCTCGTCTCGATTGTAATCCCTGTGTTCAACAAGATGGAATTCACCCGAAATTGCCTGGAATCAATCAAAGAGAAAGTATCCTATAAGAACTATGAAGTCATCATGGTCGACAACGCTTCCACTGACGGCACGCAATCGATGATCGGTGAATGGTCTTCGGCAGATGACAGGTTCAAGTATATTCGCAACGCGACAAACATGGGATTCGTCGACGCATGCATTATCGGAGCGAAGACGGCAAAAGGGGAATACGTCGTTCTGCTCAATAATGATACGACGGTGAATGAGAACTGGCTTGAGGCATTGGTGGATTTTGCAGACCGGACTGCGGATTGCGGGGCGGTCGGCTCGAAACTCATCTATCCCGACGGAAGACTTCAGGAAGCCGGAGGAATAACATTTTCGGATGCTAACGGATGGAATTACGGACGGGGAGGAAATCCCGATCACCCCAAGTTCAACTTCGTCAGAGAAGTCGATTACATATCCGGAGCGTCTCTCCTGATAAAGAAGACGATTTGGGAAAAAGTCGGCGGGCTAGACAGAAGATATGCACCGGCGTATTATGAGGATGCAGACCTCTGTTTCGCCGTGAGGAAGCTCGGTTATAAAGTATATTATGAGCCGCGCAGCTCGGTAGTACATTTCGAAGGAATTACCTCCGGCACGAATCTGTCGGAAGGCTTCAAGAAATTCCAGGTAATCAATCGGCCAAAGTTCATCGAGAAATGGAAAGATGAATTGACGCAGCAGTATGCCAACGATCCGCGAAATGTAGAGAAAGCTTCTTCCAGAGGAGTTTCCCGTAGAGCGCTCGTAATTGACCCGATTCTACCAATGTTCGACAGGGCAGCGGGGTCATTACATCTCTTCAATATTCTAAAGGCCCTCAGATCGATGAAGATTCACATTACCTTCATCGCGACCAATTGGGCACTGTTCGATAAATACAAACCGATTCTCCAGGACATGGGAATTGAAACGTATGCAGGTGACCCCGATGCTATGTACCACTTCGGACACCGTGTTTCTTACCCCCGGATAGATTACAAAGCGCTTTTTGCGGAAAGGCAATTCGACTTCACGATAATAGACTTTTGGTACCAGGCGGAGTATTATCTTCCGATCATAAGGAGGTATTCTCGGGATACGAGATTAATAATCGACACGGAAGATGTTCATTTCGTCCGCGAGGTGCGGGAAGCCGAACTGAAAAATGATCAAACGCTTAAAGCCAGGGCGCTTGAGAAAAAGAAACGCGAAGTCGCAGTCTACAAGAAAGCCGATGACGTCTGGGTAGTCACCGAACAAGACAGGTCGGCACTGCAGTCTGAAAACATTGATGTCCCGATACACATTCGGCCCGTCATACACGATTTGCCTATCGTCAACACAGATTTCGCCGGACGAGAAGGCCTGCTCTTCGTCGGAAATTTCAACCACACTCCTAACCTGGATGCGGTTACATTCTTTGTCGAACAAGTGTTCCCCCGAGTGAAAAAGTCAATTCCTGGTGTAAGGCTCTACATAGTAGGGAACGATCCAGGAAACCAGGTTGCGGCACTCGCATCGAGTGATGTCGTCGTTATGGGATATGTACCGGATCTCTCTGTTAACTACGGCAAGTGCAAAGTTACCGTGGCTCCATTGCGATACGGCGCGGGCCTGAAAGGGAAGGTTGTTGAATCGCTTTCCTACGGAGTGCCCGTTGTTACAACTTCCATAGGAGCAGAGGGAACCGGTCTGCGGGACGGCTCTGAAATTCTGGTGGCAGACGATCCGCAATTAATGGCAACGCGAATTGAAGAAGCATACAAGAGTAAGGAATTATGGGAACGCCTTTCTGTCAACGGACGGTCCGCCATGGAAAGCAGATGGTCATTCGAGACAGGACGGAAAATGATCGAGGAACTTCTCTCGCCGGATGCCGACTGGAATGTGGCGCCCGAAGAGAAGGTGACCTCCATTATCATGCTTACGTACAACCAGCTCGAATACACGAAGCTTACTGTTGACAGCATACGAAGGCACACCAGAGCGCCGTACGAACTGATCGTCATCGATAACGCTTCAACGGACGGCACCGTCGAATACCTAAAAGCCCAGAAAGACATCCGCACCGTGTTCAACAAAGACAACCTTGGTTTTCCTGCAGGCTGCAACCAGGGGCTGGAAATCGCTTCCGGCAATTACGCGCTTCTCCTGAACAACGATGTCATCGTCGCGGATGACTGGCTGGAAGGGCTCATCGAGTGTGCGGAAAGCACGCCGTCGATAGGCATTGTCGGTTCAATGAGTAACAGGGTGAGCGGTCTGCAGTTGGAGGCCAATCCTGGCTATACAAAAGTGAGCCGCGTGCAGGAGTACGCTGCGAAGTACAGGAGAAAGAATCGCAATAAATGGTTCGAATCGCCGCGCGTAGCCGGCCTGTGCATGCTGATAAAGAGGGAGGTCGTGGAGAAAATAGGCGGACTCGACACTGCGTTCGGTATCGGAAATTGTGAAGATGACGACTACTGTCTGCGGGCAAGGCTTGCCGGTTACAAAGTTGCAATCGCGGGCGATGTGTTCATCCACCACTTCGGCAGCAAAAGCTTCGGAAAGGACGGGTGGGACAAGTACGTGGAGTTCATAAAGGCGAACGAATTGGTTTTCAAGAACAAGTGGGGAGTTGCCCCGTTGGAGTGGTGGCGCGAAGGGAAACAGATCATGAAGACCTCACCAATATATTTACCTCTGCGAGCCGACGGTCCGAATCGCTCCGAGTCCATCGTCGATTCTGAGGGTGCATCCGCAGTGCAGTCGACCGACGGAGTAATCCGGAACAACCCTGGCCGCGTGGAGGAGGTTGCACGGCATAGCTCCGGTAATCCTGCACCGACAGGGTCGGAAAATCTCGACGATATCTATCAAAACGCCCGCAGTCTTGCAATGAGCGGAAAGATCGACGAATCGATCCTGAAGTTCGGAGAACTCCTGAAAGCCAACCCGGATCATGCCGGTGCCCTGAACGATCTCGGCGCGCTTTACTTCCAGAAGGGTGAAAAAGAAAAAGCAATCCGGCATTTCCGCGATTCGATCGAGGCGTATCCGTTGAACATGGAAGCATTGAGGAACCTGGCAGATATCTACCTGGATTCGGGCCGAATTGAGGACGCAATGAAGACACTTAAAGATATTTTGTCGATAAAGTCCAACGATCAGGAGTCGTTGCAGAAAATCGGGTACATATGCGCACTCCTCGGGAAGGCTGAAGACGCATCGTTCTTTCTTTCAACCGCCCAAAGGGCCACCGAATCAACAGGTGACATGCCGGTTGATCAGAGATGACCCTCATCAAAGATGTCTTGGCGGGGCAATGAATGAGGAGATTTCAGTCTACAAAGTGTAGCACTCCGATGCAGAGTTTCGCGATAAGACAACTCCCAAGGATGCATCGGCAGGCGATGATACCTTAAGGGATACCTGTCATGTTTCATAACATCGTTTACACTTTTTAGGACTCTTAGCTGTGTCACAACATCGTTTACACTTTAGGGAACTTTCTTGGGGGTATTGAATCAGCTACCTGCTCGCGGAGTTTGT
>JAJYOS010000495.1 GCA_021796055.1 Bacteroidota bacterium | reverse complement strand
CGCTGCGAATGATTATGCGAAGGCGCAAGACTACTTTGCCGACGGGATCAAGAATAACGGGGACATGAAATTATATGCGGGCTTCATTGCCGCGGACCTGGTGACGGGAAAATACCCGGCGGTGATATCGGCATACAATGCTCTTTCCGACAGCATACATTCAAGCCTTGTGCAGATGTACGGGGCGAGGGTGATGAAGATAGTTGGAATTTCTTCGAAGATAATCCCTTACAATACCAGCGGCGGCAACAAGATCCCGCCGGACTTCCCGGATACTATCGTGCTGCAGTGCATGGCGAACTATCAGCAATATCTAGTGATGAAGCAGCAAATCGAGAATGCCATCGGCAAATGACTGCTGCCCGCCATAAGGCATCCGCACCCGGCATCGTCCTTACGCTGGTTTTCTTCTGTGTCAATTCCGCGGCGTTTTCTCAGACGCCCGTAACCCGCAGCGTAGCCTATGTTATCGACGTCAGCCTCAATCCCCGCCTTCATACAATCGAGGGGACTGAAATGCTCACCTGGCATAACACTTCGGATCAGAGCGTCAGCTCGCTGGAATTTCATATGTACACCAACGCCTTCAGGAGCAACCGGACGACTCTCTTGAGCGAGACCGGTGGGTCGATTTCCCGCCAGGGGCGCGGCTGGATCGACATCATCGGAATGACCGATCTGAGGACCGAGCAGAACCTGACTGAAAGAAGCGAATATATCCAGCCTGATGACCAAAACCCTTACGACAGCACGGTTTTGGCGGTGAAGCTTTCGGAACCGGTCGGGCCCCGGGATTCGATAGAGCTGGGAATCCGATTTCGTGAGCAGCTGCCGGAAGCAATTTCAGGAACTGGCTGGGCGCCGGGAGAAGAATATTATTTCGTCTCCCATTGGTTTCCAAAAATCGGCGTCTATCAAAACGGCGCGTGGGATTGCCACCAATTCAGTGCCTCTTCGGATTTTTTCTCCGCCTTCGGGAACTACGATGTGAAGATAAGCGTCCCGGTGCGGTATATCGTCGGTGCCACGGGAGCGAGGAGCGGCGATGAGATGAATAGTGAGGGTATGATGACATACCGCTATGTCGCCGACAGCGTACAGGATTTTGTGTGGACCGCTTCTCCGGATTTTTCGATGCGTAGCCGCTCCTTTAAATATCCCGGCCTGCCGAAGACGAGAGTGATCTTGCTTCTGCAGCCGCAGCATGTTGCCCAAACGGAAGAATATTTTGAAGCCATAGGGCACGCGATTGAATATTTCGGGCTGAAGTACGGACCATATCAATATCCGGACATAACGATCGTCGATCCTCCGTGGAACATGGGCCCCGGAAGAACGTCTGCGGCCAATGAATACCCGTTTGCAAATGTATATCCTGCTCTTATCACCGCCCACACGGATCTATACGAGCTCGGTCATTCTCTGAATGCCGAAGAGGCGATTATCTGCGGGTTTGGGAGCCAGTACTGGGAAGAGACAATCGCGGGCAAGGATACCGCCGGGCAGTGGCTCGGCAGGGGATTGAGCGCCTATTCGGCAGGAGAGTCGCTGGAACATGCTTACGGTCCGAAAGTCTCGGTGTACAAATTTGCGGGAGCTTATCCTGTCTATGCTTATCCTGTGTGGGAAGTTGCCGGTTTTCCCGTCGCGGCGCTTATCGGAAAGGTCTGGATTTACCAGCCGTACGGTTGTCTTCCGCTCTACCTCAGGTATGCGAACAGTGATGCCATGGCCGTCGAGGGATACAATGCTTCATATGGTGACAACGCGGATCTTGCCTGCGGCAAGCCCACGCTTGTCATGGCGACGCTGGAAGGTGTTCTGGGAAAGGGCGTAATGGAAAGGGTTCTGCGCACTTACTACCAGCAGTTTAGATTCCGTCATCCAACCCTGCAGGACTTTCAGAAGGTGTGTCAGGAAGTCTCGGGCAGGAATCTCGATTGGTTCTTCAATCAGCTTGTTCGCGGAACAGGCACTGTTGACTTCAGCGTCGAATCGATAAGTTACTACAGGAAAACAGATCTCAACAGCGGTGCTTCGACGTTTGTAACGAAGGTCGTCGTCAGGCGCAGGGGAGAGGTGAAAATGCCCGTCGGGCTGCGGCTGGCTCTGGAGGATGGCGGTGCGGTCGACACCGTCTGGAACGGCGAGAACCGCGAGCAGGTCTTCCGGTTTGAGACAATAGCCGCTCCTTATAGCGCAGAGGTGGATCCTTTTCAAAAAATCCCGCTCGACGTCAACTACTCCAATAACAGCCTGACGGTTGACGAGAACCTGCTTCCTGTACTGAAGTGGGTCAACCGGGTTTTTGTTTACTTTCAAAATATTCTCTTGAATATCGGAGCGGCCGTTTGAGTGCAAATGTGAGTGCTCGAGAGGCGTTTGGGATTGGGATCGGAAGAGCGGTGAAAAGCTGGCGGCTTCTGCTTCTCTTTTACACATTCAATTTCTTCCTTGCTGCGATCCTCAGCCTTCCGATAGCAACCGTTTTCGCCGGGGACGTTTCGCGGAGCCTCGCGGGAGATACACTGCTGGGAGGCTTCAGTTACAGATGGTACGCAGAGTTTGTTCATGCCAACGCACCGATTTTCAATTCCCTCCTGCCACAGATGATTCTGGTATTCATTCTGTATGTGCTGGTCGAAATCTTCTTTGCAGGTGGATTCTATTCGGCATTCTCTATCAAGAAGCGAACTAAGCCGGGTGAATTTATCACTAAGGGCGCGTCTTCGTTTTTTCCGCTTCTCGCCGTCACGGTTATCGAAGCGGGTATTCTGTTTCTGCTCTATGAGGGAAATTTGCTCTGGGCATCCGTTAACGGACATGCATCGAGAAATGTGCCGTCCGTCTATGCCGTCTTTCGGGCCGAACTCTGGCGCTACGGAATCGTCATTGTCCTGTTCATGTTAGTGAATCTCATCTCCGACTTCATCAGGGCCGCCGTGACCCTCGACAACGATGATTTCTGGAGCAAGATCGAACGGGGGGTCAACTTCACCGTGAAGCATCCGCTCGCCACTCTCGGTGTGTACCTGGGATGTTCGCTGATCAGTCTGTCGATAATCGGGCTTGCGCTCCTGATCAATTTCAACATTCACGCAACCTCGGAAGGTACAATCCTCGCGGAGATCGGCATCGGTCAGATATTTATTTTGCTTAGAATTTTCTCGAAACTTATTTTTTACGCTAGTGAGGCAGTGCTTTACAAAGAAGATCAGATTGAAGTGATAAAGGTAAAAGCGGAAATGCTGGAGTAATTTACAATGATAATGCCGATTTACTTATATGGGACTGACGTGTGGAGTCATCCCGCGAAGAAGGTTACGAAGTTCGACGACAAGCTGGTCGGGCTCATTCGCGATATGTTTGAGACCATGGACCGCGCAGATGGCATCGGGCTTGCCGCGAACCAGGTCGGACTGCCCATTTCCCTGGCGGTGATGGATATCTCGGTGATGGATGATTACAAGGGTGAGAAGCCGTTAGTCGCTATTAACCCCGAGATTATTGAATCCAAAGGGGAATATGTTATGGAGGAGGGATGCCTGAGCGTTCCCGGCGTTCGGGATGAGGTTACCAGGGCCGAATCGATAAGAGTCCGTTTCACGGACGGGAACTTCGAGCGAGTCGAGATGGAGCTTTCCGGCATGTGGGCGAGAGTGTTCCAACACGAGTATGACCACCTGCAGCAGAAGTTCTTCATAAACCGGCTCTCGGGCGTCAAGAGACAGCTTCTCAAGCCGAAACTGTCAAGAATAAAGAGGGGTGATGTTCAGACGCGGTATCCGGTTGTTTCTTCGGTAGACGAGGGGAAAAGGTAAGCAAAAGGGCATCGCTGGCCGATCTTACCTCAGTTGTTCTCTGCTACTCTGAATTCCGTGTCCGTCGGCCTCAACCTGTTGTACATTTTCTCGAGGGCGTGATACGCGGTTTGACTCCCGCGCTGTGCACTTTCACGATATAGCTTGACCGCTTCAGGCGTATTTTGTGTCACGCCTATTCCGTTTTCATAGCAGTACCCCAGTGCGACCTGCGCCAGCATGGAACCGTCGTTTGACGCTGATGCCAGCGTGTCGATCATGCCGGCAAGGGAGGATCCCGTCGAATTGCTGTCTGCGATGACGGCCGCCGCAGCAAGCCTGATCTCCGCTTCACGGCTGCCGAGCGCAACGGCACGCCGCCAGCATTGCCTTCCCAGCTCCGGATTTGGCTTTGTCCATTGTCCCGTGTAATAACAGCGGCCGAGCTCGATCAGTGCGGGAATGTTGTTGTCGTCGGCTGCAGCCAAGAGGAGACGGAACGCCTGGTTGTCCGTGATCCGCTGGTCGAGGCCGAGTTCGGTCAAACCTACCCACACGAAAGCCGCGTCGCTGTTACCCTTCTTCGCCAACGACTCGACTGCTTCAGGAAATCCTTTCTCCCGCACGAGATGGAGTAGAAGCGACAAGGCGTGACGGGAATCCATGCGTGCCGCCCGAAGATATTGTTCCGCGGCAAGTATCCTGTCCTGCTCCATCCCCACTCCCTTCTCATAGCAGCGGCCGAGAAGTACGAGCGCTTCAGGGCTTCCCACGTCGGCGGCCTTCTCGATTACACTTATGGCATTTGTGTCTTTCTGGTTCCCCTTTTCGAAGATGGTGGAGACTCCGAGCGCCTTCCGGAGTTCTTTTCCGCCTTCGCGAAACGCCTCATCCAGCAGCGTCAGATCGCTCACGTGTGACGTCGTGTCCGGGCCGAAGTTGAGGTAAACCAGTTCGAACGATTTCACCGCTCCGGGTGAAGACGTGTCATGTGCCGCCTTAGCGGTCTGCGTGCTGTCCGACGGTATCGGTATCCCCCTGCGAACGAACTCTTTCAGCACCTGGCTCGCGGGCTCATACTTCTGGTCGGCGGCGGCCTTCAGCCACCGGTATGCCACGGTCCAGTCGCGCGCCACTGTGAGGTTGTCAGTGTACGCGAGACCCAGTGCAAACTCGGCGTCCGGAAGATGCTGTTCGGCGGCGGCTTTGAACCGGACGAATGCCTTGAAGGGATTCCATTTTATTCCCCAGCCGTTGTTTAGAAACACTCCGAGGTTGTATTCGGCAATCGACATATTCTGGTCTGCAGCTTTCGTAATCCAATAAACTGCTCGTGAGGTGTCGACAGGAAACCCCTCTCCCAACAGATAGCGGAGTCCCAGCTCGTTTTGTGCCGCGGGGTCGCCGGCGTTTGCCTCACGCACCAGCGCGAATCCTTCCCACAACTGATAGACTACATCAGAAGGACGGATCAGTTGGTTCGGTCCGGGCGGTTTGTAATCCTTGAAGACGGAACTGTTCTGGTGGTCCTTTCCGGTGTCCTGCCCCGATGCGGGAAGTGACGCCCGAAGCGAGGCAAAAATAAATACAGCTATGTAGAGACACTTACGTTTCATCATAATAATGTAAGATAATTGCGATATTCAAATC
>JAJYOS010000494.1 GCA_021796055.1 Bacteroidota bacterium | reverse complement strand
CTCCTTTACAAGGACGTTGTTAATGAATGGAGCGTCTTTGTTACCGATTACCTCCGAAAACCCCTTGTTTTCCTCGATAACCACCACAATATGATCGTATTTCGGCAGTGCTTTTGATTTCTGAATCGAGCCTCGTTGCGGAGATTTGACCGCGAATCCGAGAGACAGAACTGCAATTAAACCCGTCGTTAAAATCTTGTTCATATCAATCCTCGTTTTAAAGTTTCCTCATGAATCAATAAACGAAAACAAACATATATTATGCAAATTAAGTAACTATTATTTCAACAGGCTTCCAAATACGGTAGTGCCTCAGTCTGGATCTAACCGCAAATGCCGCCTTGTCCTCCTTCTGCGGCTCAAATGCGAAACAACTACGCCATGGACGCAGCAATATTTTCCCAGTACGGGAGCTTTGGGGCAAACTACAGCCTGGCGACCCGGAATATGGGAGCTGTCACTGTCTACGGTTCCATAAGCGGCTGCTCCCTGGGCGCTACCGAAAATTCGTCCGGCGACGGATGGACGAGCGATTATTACTACGACTCTCGCTTCAACAGAAAGACCCCTCCGGGTTATCCCAGCGCATACAGATACAAGATCGTTTCCTGGTGGGCGTGATCGGGGCAGAGCACCGCCGTTGGATAATTCCAACCTGGAACATCGGCGTTTCTGAACGCTTTAATTTATCCCCGCTTCCCGTTCATGATTTGAACTATATGCGGGTGATCCGTTCCCGCATTTCTCGTCGGTGTGAATCCACCTCAGGCTCAATCGGCGCAATGTGTCAACGGCTTTGCGGCGGCGTAAATAAGTTGCATTAGGAGAACAGAACTTGTACATTTTGCCGACCAACATGTCGAGTTGAAAGTGAATCTGACGCTTGTCCGATTATTGACAGGCTTTATCCGTTGAATTTCGGAATGTCCATGACGAGGGTTCAGAGATATTTATTTTGCATATTCTCCGCGCCGGCTCATTTCGAAATGTGAACCGACTGAGATCACTTTCTGAAGATTAACATTAACTGAGAAACTCTGGAATAATCTACGAGGATGGACCATGCACATCTGCATATTTGAAGACGGAGATTACAGGAAACTGCTGCCGCTCGCACATTTCCGGCCGGTTTATGACCTGAAGTGCGGGATCAACACACTGAGGGAGAAGATCGTCCGGGCGTATCCGAAAGAAAATGTCGCACTGCATGCCCGGGATTACCTGGCAGATATCGTCAGGGAGAAGAATCCGGGCGTCCCGCTGAATGTAATCCCGAGCGAAGCGAAACAGGTCTTGTTTATAAACGGCCGGCTGCTGATGTCGGAGAAAGCCGCGGCGATTTTTGGAGGCAAATATCCCGGAGCGGATGTCGTTTACTTGAAAGAGAAGACGGTGGCCGCCGCGTGGATTTCCGGTCAGAATCTGGAACGGGTAAAAACTCTGCTCAGCGACCACATTATTGAACCCGGCTTTTTCGAATCGATGCCTAAAAAGGAATTCCAGGCGGCACAGCTCATTACCTACCCCTGGGAGCTCATCCGTCAGAACGGTCCACAGATTATCTCCGATTTCAGGGATATGACGGGCGGGAAGCCTCGAATCGTCGGCCGCGTATATGAAGGAGTGCATCTTTTGAATCCGTCCGAGATTCATATTTCAGAAGGAGCGAACGTGAAACCCGGCGTGGTTCTCGATGCGGAAAAAGGTCCGATCTATATATCGAAGAACGTGGAGGTAAAACCGAATGCGGTAATAGAAGGCCCGGCGTTCGTCGGCGAAAACAGCATCATCAAGATAGGCGCAAAGATTTACGAGAACACGACGATCGGCAGGACGTGTAAGGTGGGAGGCGAGGTCGAGGAGTCCATCATACATGCTTATTCGAACAAACAGCACGAAGGTTTTCTCGGGCACGCTTACCTTGGGGAATGGGTGAATATCGGAGCGGACTCCAACAACAGTGATCTTAAGAACGATTACGGAGGTGTAAAAGTCTACGTCGACGGCTCACTTGTCGATACGGGCTCGCAGTTCGTCGGCCTGACGATGGGTGATCATTCGAAGTGCGGGATCAATTCGATGTTCAACACCGGAGCCACAGTGAGTGTCTGCTGCAATATTTTCGGTGCGGGGATTCCGCCGAAATATGTCCCGTCATTTTCATGGGGAGGCGCCTCCGATGGCCTGGTCACGTATAAGATCGAAAAAGTGATCGAAGTGGCCAGGCGAGTCATGGAGCGAAGGAAACTCTCGTTGAGCATTGCGGGCGAACAGCTTTTCAAAACAGTATTTGAACTAACGAGGGGGGAGCGCAACAGAGCCGGCGTTCCGGACCCGGAACAGTGACGACCCACGACTCCTGAACCGAACGGTTTCCCGGTGAGCTGACCGAGTCATCGGGCGTCCTGAGCGGCGCTTTGCGGAGGCAGTTCTTTCCGCTTCTTAATGTTGCGTGAGCCGGAAGGTGAAAGGTATCACCACCCACACAGCAACCGGACCCTTGTTCATCAGAGCCGGGGTGAAGCGGTACTGCATCGCGGCGTTTATCGCGGCATTGTTGAATATCTCCGCATCACTCTTCAACACGATGGCTTTATGCGGCTTCCCGTCCTTGTCGACCCAGATCTTTACGATGACTCTTCCTTCAATGCCCGCTTTCTGAGCAAGCTCCGGGTATGCAGGCTTGACTTCCCTGATTACCTGCGGTTCTTTCTCGATGGGCACGAAATCAGGCGGAGGAGTGTCGTCTGAGGAAACCTTGAAGTCTCCTACCGCAACTCCGACCGAATCGCCTCCGCTGCCTTGCGATACAGGGCCCGCAATCTTGCTCAACTCCTGCTGCGTTGCAATCGTCTGTTCAGGAGAAACTTCTGCATCCGGGACCGGCACGGGAATACCCACATTTGGTTTTGCCATCGGTGTGGACACCGCTACCTGCGGAAGCGCCTGTTGATTCTGTATTGACGGCGGAGGCCCAAGCTCGCTGTACTTCAGCACCCTGACGACCGGCATGTTTTCGTCCTCACGATTCAGATACGTCACAGCCCAGTATGCACCGACTCCGGCCAGGTGTAGACCTACCGCGATTGCCAGACCGATGCCGGTGTATCTCTGAGCAAGACGCCTTGGGATAGACGCGCCGTATCGTAGAATGCCGTCAACATTGCCGCCGGGTCTATTATTATTACCCATCTAACATCACCCTCCCTTCCAATGTGATTCATATTTTGCCCATTAGAAGATCCGATCACTTTCCTTCAAGTATGGACGGCGGACAGGCGGCTTTGGTTACAGCTCTATATGAAGGCTGGGAAAAGGCAGGTATCCGAACATCAAACTTTTTCAGGATTACTCTTGTTAGGGTTTTCAATTGCTTAATTATATCTGAACTTCAGCACGTTGAAGGGTCGGCATGAATAAGTCAATAGTTCGCTTGTGTTTCCGGGAATCAATTCGGCTTCAACAACCGGGGGACAAGCTCGCTCGTGCTGGGCTTCGGGTCGTACGCCGGGCAGCCTGGGGTTGATTTAGAATGTTGAGATACATACGCACGATTTCATTATTGCTCACGATGTCTGGCGCTTTTCTGGTCAGAACCGCGCTGGGTATAGGTTTTGAGCATATTTCCCTGGAACAAGGGCTTTCTCAGTCGTCGGTCTACGCAATCGCGCAGGACTCGCTCGGTTTCCTATGGTTCGGGACGCAGGACGGACTCGACAGGTACGACGGTTATTCGTTCAAAATCTTCAGGAACAACCCCCGGGATTCGACGTCGGTCTCATACAATTATATATCCAGGCTGATGGTCGACCGCGAGGGATCCTTGTGGGTCGGAACGCTCGGCGGAGGAGTCAGCGTTTACGACCAGACTACAGGTCGATTCGCCCAGTACCTTCACAAGCCCGGAGATCGCAGCAGTCTGAGCAGCAACAAGATTCACGCGATATATCAGGACCGTGAGGGAACTGTCTGGATCGGGACCGAGGACGGACTTAATCGCTTCGACCCTGCAACCGGCACCTTCCGCCGTTATTTGCTTCATGGAAACGACTCGGACACAATTCGCGATGATTTCGTAAGTTCGATCTTTGAAGACCGGGAGGGGAGGTTTTGGATCGGCAGCATCAACGGTGCGGATATACTCGATAGAAAGACGGGAACAATATTCCGGCTTGGTCCGCGGAGAGTCGTGATCAACAAGATCCTCCAAACAAGCCACGGTACTCTGCTCTTCATCGGTTCGGGAGTATGGACTTACGATTCGGTCGGGAAGAGACTTGTCCCGTGGAAGAGAACTTTCACGGAGCGAATAGAACAAAACATCGGTTCGGAAGGAGCGGTATTGAACGGCGACGGCACGATGTGGCTTGCTTCTTATGACGGCCTTGGTTTCATAGGTGTGACCGGAGATACGGTCGCCGCATACCGGCATAATCCAAACGACCGCGCCAGCTTATCCGAGAACAGCGTGCTGTCTCTCTGCAAGGACAAATCAGGAATCCTGTGGATAGGAACGTACGATGGGATTAACAAATACGTCCCAACTAAGAAAAAGTTTGCATTCTACACCTTGAATCCCAAAGAAAAGAACAACCTGAGCAATGCGCGAGTCCGCTCATTCGCGGAGGACGCAAGAGGAAGAATCTGGATTGCCACTCAAGGAGGGCTGGACCGTTTTAACCCGGCAAGCGGAAGGTTCACAAGGTATATCGGTGGGTCCGGTGTGCTCCGCGATCTGACAGCGAATACGTTCTGGTGTGTATTGGCCGACAGGACGAGCCGAGAGATATCTATCTGGGCCGGCAGCAACGGGGGAGGCATTGATGTACTCACCTTCCGAAACGGGCATTATGCGGACCCTGTCGCCAGGAATATCAAGCTGTCGGTCCCGCAATACAAATCCGTATTTACAGACGTGGTGAACTCGCTCTATCAGGACCGCGCGGGAAACATCTGGGCAGGGAATTCAAACGGCGTCACTCTGATCAGACATACGTCGGATGGTTTCCTTCAGAAGCCCTTTCCGTACTCCGCATCTGTCAACACGATCTTTCAGGACGCGAACGGGACGATGTGGATTGGCGGATATTCCTTCCCTCTACATAGGCTCGATAGGCACACGGAGAAGTTCGTCCGTGTTTTCAGGGATAGCGCGTTCGAGAATACGCTTGCCGGGAAAAGCGTTCTCAGCATAGCCGGCGGATCCGGCGGAATGTTGTGGGTAGGTACGTACGGCGGCTTGCTCGAAATTACCGAAGCCGGCACTCTCGTCCGCCATGTGACCGTGGAAGACGGTCTGCCGAACAACGTCATCTATGGCATTCTCAAGGACAACCAGGGGAATCTCTGGCTCAGCACGGACATGGGCATATGCAGGTATTCGCCGTCGACGGGAAATGTGAAGGATTACACGCAGGATGACGGCCTGCAGAGCAACGAGTTCAACCAGGGGTCGGCGTTCCATGCGTCG
>JAJYOS010000493.1 GCA_021796055.1 Bacteroidota bacterium | reverse complement strand
CAGCGACTTCCCGGCATCGAATTTTGCCGCCGAAAATTCTATAGCCCTTCCGATTTATCCCGAGCTCTCCCGTGAACAGATTGAATACGTCGTCGATACAATTGCGGCCTTCCAACATGTAAAGAGGTAAAAAGTAAAAGGTGGTCAACCGTTACGAGTAAAGAGAATGGAGGGTAATCACGGGGCAGCGGTTCGAAGGTTTGCAGGTATGGCAGAGGTCGTTCGAATTGACAGCGAGGATCTATAAGTCTTTTAAGCAATGCAGCGATTTTGGTTTCAAAGATCAGATAACTCGGGCAGCGTTGTCGATTCCGTCTAACATTTCGGAAGGTTTTGAACGAAATTCTAATCGGGAGTTTATTCGTTCCCTTAAGATCGCGAAGGGCTCGTCTGGTGAGTCGCGGACTCAACTCCTTCTTGCTGTGCGAATTAATCGCCTCAGAAAGGAGCAGGGAGGTGAGTTTGTTCGCGAAGCTGAGTCAATCTCATCGATGCTCGCCGGTCTAATAAGAGCACGAGGCTCTTTTTGAGAAGTCCTCATCGTCTGTCGGGTGTCCGGCCGTCAGTCTTTGACCTTTGACCGCATCTGTCCTCGCCCAAGCCGAAAGGTTTGCATGTGCCGACGGGTAGGAATTATATTAACGCAAGTCCTTGCCTGCTTTCACCTGCGGTAAGAGAATCCTTTTCACGGAACTGAAACAATTTGGCATAGAAAAACGATGAATATCTCAGTTATCGGCACGGGTTACGTCGGACTTGTCACCGGGACATGTCTTGCGGAGACGGGAAACAATGTTATCTGCATGGACGTTGACACGAAGAAGATCGCGCAGCTTAAAAAAGGTCAATCCCCGATCTACGAACCCGGCCTTGATGCGATGCTCGAGAAAAACCTGGAAGCCGGAAGGCTTTCCGTTACCACATCGCTGAAGGAGGCTGTTCACAAGTCCGAAGCGATTTTTCTTTGTCTCCCGACGCCCCCTGGTGCTGATGGCGGCGCCGACCTGAAATATGTAATGCAGGTCGCCGAGGATATCGCGAAGCTTGTCGATGGTTCTAGATTGATAATAACGAAGAGCACTGTTCCAGTCGGGACGGCAGACAAGCTCCGTGAGATATTCCGGAAGCACGAGAGAGAGCAATTTGTAGTTGCCTCGAACCCCGAGTTTTTGAAGGAAGGCAACGCAATACAGGATTTCATGTTCCCGGACAGGGTTGTCATCGGCGTCGAAGACAGGAAAGCCGAGGATATTCTGCGCGAACTGTTCGAGCCGTTCGTCAGGACGGGCGCGCCGATACTCGTCATGGATACGCGGAGCGCCGAAATGGTCAAATATGCCGCGAACGCTTTTCTGGCCACCAGGATCTCTTTCATGAACGAGATGGCCCGGCTCTGCGAGAAACTCGGCGCAGACGTTGACAGGGTGAGAAGTGCGATCGGATACGACAACCGCATCGGTCCGAAATTTCTTTTCCCCGGCATCGGCTGGGGAGGGAGCTGCTTTCCCAAAGACGTGAAAGCGCTTATCAAGATCGGCGAAGAGGCATCCGTAGAGACACCCATCGTCTCGGCTGTGAACGCCGTGAACGAAGAGCAGAAGCGGGTAATCCCGGAAAAGATTGCCGCACGCTTCGGCGTCAACCTGAAAGGTAGGAAGTTTGCGGTATGGGGACTTTCGTTCAAACCGAAGACGGACGACATGCGCGAGGCTCCGTCGATCGTCGTTATCGAAACCTTGCTTCGAAGCGGAGCCGAGATTTCGGCGTTTGACCCCGTCGCGATGGAAAATGCCGAGAAGATCTTCGGAAAGAAAATCTCTTACGCGAAGGATCAGTATGCCACGCTGAAAAACGCAGATGCCCTGATACTTGTCACCGAGTGGCAGGAATTCCGCGAGCCGGACTACGCGAAAATAAAAAGCCTCATGAAGGAACATGTGATCTTCGACGGCAGGAACATATATAACCCGGAAAAGGTAAGGTCGGTGGGATTTGAGTACTATGGAATAGGGAGGAAGTAGGGGGATGGGGAGACTGTGAGACAAGGAGAAAGGGAGGGAGGCGAAATGAAGATTAGAAGACACCGGGAACTTGAGGTTTATAAGGAGGCGTTCAGTGCGTCAATGGGGATTTTTGAATTATCGAAATCATTTCCTAAGGAGGAGAGATATTCTTTGACGGATCAAGTTAGGAGATCCTCTAGATCGGTCTGTGCCAATATCGCTGAAGCTTTCAGAAGAAGACGGTATCCTAATGCTTTTGTCTCGAAACTCAATGACGCGGAGGCCGAGGCGGCAGAGACACAGACTTGGATGGAGTTCGCATATAAATGTAGTTATACTGATTCTGATATCGCTGGTATGACTATAGGTGTCTATGACGCAATAATCGGCAGATTGGTAGTCATGTCGAATCAACCTGAAAGTTGGACCGTATGAGTTCTTCCTTTCTTCCCCCAGTCCCAGAGTCCCAACGTCCCCAAGTCTCCAAGTCCCATCCCGCCAGGGTTCTCATCACCGGCGGTGCCGGCTTCATCGGATCTCATCTCTGCGACAGGTTCATCGCGGAGGGGGACGAAGTCGTGTGTATGGACAATTTCCTCACTGGAAGTCCGGATAACATTGCACACCTGTTCGGGAATCCGAAATTCAAGTTTATACAGTACAACGTTACCGATTTCATCTATGTTGAGGGGAAGATCGACGCGGTCCTGCATTTCGCCAGTCCCGCGTCTCCGATAGACTATCTTAAACTTCCGATCCAGACGCTGAAAGTAGGCTCTCTCGGAACACACAAAGCTCTCGGGTTTGCCAAGGCAAAGGGCGCCCGCTTCCTCCTCGCATCGACGAGCGAGGTATACGGCGACCCTCTGATGCATCCTCAGCGCGAGGAGTATTGGGGGAATGTCAATCCCATCGGCGTGCGCGGAGTCTACGACGAAGCTAAGCGGTTCTCTGAAGCCATGACAATGGCTTATCGCCGGTATCATGGCCTCGACACGAGAATAGTCAGGATCTTCAACACGTTCGGGCCCAGGATGCGCCTTGACGACGGGAGAGTGCTCCCGGCCTTCATGAAACAAGCACTTCTGGGAGAAGACCTGACTGCATTCGGCGACGGTACTCAGACGCGAAGCTTTTGCTATGTCGACGATCTCGTCGACGGAATTGTGCGTCTCCTGAGATCGAATCACATGGAACCTCTGAACATAGGCAATCCCGACGAGATCACAATCCTCCAGTTCGCCGAGGAAATAATCAAACTGACCGGGAGCAGGAGCAAGATTTCGTTCAAGCCTTTGCCGGAAGACGATCCGAAAGTGCGTCAGCCCGACATAACAAGGGCGAAACAAATTCTCGGGTGGGAACCGAAGGTGCCGAGGATCGAAGGGCTGAAGAAGACAATCGGATACTTCAGGGAAAAGCTGGGGATAAAGCAGTAGGCAGTACGTTGTGAATAGTAAGTAGTGGTGATGGCTTTGTTCCTGGATCGAAGGCCTCGTCCCGTCAGGGATGGAATATTTCTAGCAGAATAGCGGACCGAAAAAGACATTCGCCCCGCAGGAGCGAAATATCGTCGCGGGAATAGGTTTTTCTTGTATGGACCTGATCTAAGACGTGTCCGATGTGAGCGGTTGAATTTATCTGCAACTTCGGATATATTTCCCATGTCAATGCCGAAGATGCTCCACGGAGAAGCGGACGGGGAGCCGGCGATTCTTTGATTAGTATTTGTGTGTCAAGAGTGAACCTTTCGTGGAGAGCCTCCGGCATTTTGCCTCATGGGAAAACGGATCTTCTCGACCAAAGGGTCGGTTGTCGGCGGGCCTATCTTATTAAAGCGCAAAAACTTGTTGCGGTCTGCATAAGCTTCGGCGCAGACAATTCCTTCCGGCACCAAGCTTGACTTACAGACTGGTGTCGTACGAGATTGAAGAGTTCTTTTGATTTTGATAAAATTGGCAGTGTTACTGAGATGACTGGAGTCGATACCGGTCCGTTGAAGACGAGATTCCGACTGAAGTCTCTGACTTTATTCGGGGAGTTTCAGTTTAAAATCGCAGAACGCAGGCGATCCTTCCCCGCATCGAACTCGCGCCGGTACCGACTAACAAAAAAGGAGAAAATTAATGGCTACTTTCATCACTGAAGAGTGTATAAACTGCGGCGCATGCGAACCGGAATGCCCGAACACGGCAATCTATGCAGGCGGCGTCGAGTGGGAACTCTCCGGCGAAAAACATCCCGCTATCTCTAACGATTTCTATTACATAGTGCCCGACAAGTGCACCGAATGTGTAGGTCACCACGAACAGGAACAGTGCGCAGCTGTGTGTCCCGTTGATTGCTGTATCCCTGATCCCAATCACCCTGAGACGGAAGAAGCACTCTTTGCGAGAGCTTTACAGTTGAATCCGCAACTCGCCGGACTCGAGCTTTCTGCTGCTACTTCCAGATTCAGGAAATAGTCCGTAAGCAATTCCGATCAGGCACACCAAAGGAAGATTTCATGAAGGCCGGGTTGATCGCCCGGCCTCTTTTATTTAACCGGCTTCGTCATCGGAAAACATGAAGACGTGTCCTGCCCTTTATTATTGAATATGATATGCCGATTCCGCACCGCGTGGCGCGGTGTCCGCGACGTGGCGGGAAATACTGCGAATGGCTTTTGTTTCTGACACAAATCGGCCGGCTCAAGCAAAATTATTCGCCCGGTTCGTATTCATCAGATATAAATTCGTTTCATTCGTGTGCTATCTTAAGGCAGTAATGGGCTTGAACTCTTCGGGCAGGATTAGTTGTTCTAAAGTGTGACTAAACGGAGCAAATGATGCGCATAGGAGACTACACCCTTACCGGACTGGAAACTGTTCGGTTCTACCTCGACGGTGGAGCCATGTTCGGTGTCGTACCGAAGCCGATATGGGAGAAGTCGAATCCCCCCGACGGCAGGAACAGGATTGAGATGGCTGCCAGAACACTGCTGATCAGAGGCGGGAAGCGGCGAATAATCGTAGACACCGGAGTCGGTGAAGGATGGGAACAGAAATTCTCGGAAATTTACGGCATCGATCATTCAAAATATTCTCTCGCAAAATCCCTGGCCGGCGTCGGGCTATCTTTCCAGGATATCACTGACGTCATCCTGACTCATCTTCACTTCGATCATGTCGGCGGCGCCACATTCAAAGACAAAGATGGTTCTATCAAGCCGACATTTCCCAATGCGACATATTACGTACAGAAGAAGCAGTATGAGTGGGCGCTCAACCCGTCGGAAAAAGACCGGGCGAGTTATCGGAATGAGAAGTACGGCCCGCTTTTCAAAGAGGGCCGCCTCAAGCTTCTGAACGGCGAGATCGAGCTGTACCCGGGGATTTTTATCAGACTTACCGACGGACATACGGTCGCGCATCAAACAATCCTCGTGACCGACGGAAAGATATCACTGTGCCACCCGGGCGACACGAT
>JAJYOS010000008.1 GCA_021796055.1 Bacteroidota bacterium | reverse complement strand
TCGTCAGAAATAGACTGAAGTTTTTCAAACTCTTCGTTGATTTCATCTACATACGGAAGGAGTTTCTTCGCATCCCGTTCGTGTTTTGAGCCAAAAATCTTGCCAAATGCGGATAATGCCATCTTTCCTCTTAAAATTTCTCAAAAAAATATAGCCAGACCGCCCCCCTTAATCAAGGTAACGGTCTTTTGACTTTAGAGCCGCTGGAATTACATTATAGACGAGTCGAGTGCGATTTACTTGCCCCTACGCACCATGTATACCTACCAGTTCATCCCTACCTTTTGATTGTCGCCCGACGATGCCGGCGAGACTGAAGACTCCGTCCGGTAATGTTAACGAAAACAAGAGAAGAGTTTTCCAAATACAACGGAGGGCACGATGCTCGATGGTGCTAATGTCGAGCAGCAAGAAGGCGCCGGTATCTCCCAGATAGCGGCAAACATCGTTTTCTTCTTCGGGGCCGCCATCACGCTTTCATGGATGATGGGGCTGCCGCTCTTATGGTCCGAATCATGGCCCATCAGGTTGACGCGCCCAAACGCTGGACTCAGTTTCCTGATCGCCGGCCTCGCCCTCAGGCTGGTTCATGAAAACAGGATAACCGGAGAATGGAAATTCCCCGAAATCAGGCTTGAGTTTACGGTGCGAAGGACCGTCCAGGTTCTCGGGGCGCTTCTCGCGATCATCGGGATCCTCACGATTGCCGATATCTGGCAGGACGATCATCGGGCTCCTACCGATTGCCGAACATCTGTTCGGATTCAACTTGCGAATCGGAACTTTCATCATATTTCAGAGATGGTTTTTGGAAATCGACGACCTAAACGCGAGAATGAGTATCGTCACCGCCCTGCAGTTCTTTCTTGCCGGCATGATGTTCATGTTTCCAGACAAAGTGATCGGAAGGGTCGCATACCCGTCGGAACTACTCGCCGTGATGCTCCTGGGCCTCTCTCTCGATTCTTTCGTGGCGTTCCTGTACATGAGCGACAGAGTGGCTGACATCCGTTCGGACGCGCCGATCCCCATCGTATCCTCAATTATGTTCTTCGTTCTCTCGGTAGGATTTCTCGCATCGAGACAAAATCGCGGACTGGTCGCGCTTTGGTTGACAAAATATAACGGCAGCACAATTGTTCGGAAATGGCTTCCCATCTTTACAGTCGCGATAATACTGACCGGCGCCGCCGTGGACATCTTGCAGGATTACAGGCTTCTCCAGTCGGGCGTCGCCCTTTCAATTTTCACCGTTGTCACGATTTCATTCACTGCCGTTGTAGTGATGTTCTCGGCGGTTTACCTAAACAATTTCGAAAGAGAACTTTTGCACACGAACAAGCTGTACGCGGTGCTCAGTCAGTCAAACGAAGCCATGGTCAGGACAAAGGACCGGGGTCTGCTCTTGAAATCCGTGTGCGAGACAATGACAATCTTTGGAGATTTTGCGGCATCATGGATTTGCCTTAAAGATAACGGGATCGATGTTCCAGAAGTCTATACCAGTTTGAGGCAAGGTATTCCGCCGTTCAGGGAAGAAATCGGAAAGCTGCGAGAGCTCTTCGAGTCCGATCCAATCCGCCGGGTTTTGGAGGAAAGCGAATACGTTACCATCAGTGACACGCAGAGCGACAGCCTCCACTCTTCGATAGAAGGTTTGATGAATCAGGCCGGGCTCAAGTCCATGATGATACTCAGGTTGACTAACTTCGGGGAGACATCGGGACTGATGGGCGTGTGCTCTCAGGAAACCGACTATTTCAAGGCAAAGGAAATAGATCTCATTCGCGAGGTCGCCATGAATCTTTCATTCGCGCTTGAAGGGCGACAACGCGAGGCGCAACGTCAAAGGGCCGAGGAGGCATTGAGAGACAGCGAAGAGCGGTTTCGCGAGACATTCGAAAAAGCGGCGGTCGGGATAGTACTTATGACCCCCAGCGGGATCATCATGCGCGCGAACCCGGGATTTTGCCAGATAACCGGGTGCGAGGAATCGGAACTGACAGGGACCTCCTTCCTGGAAATAACGCATGAAGAGGAACCCGGAAGAGACAGAACTAACCTCGAGAGGATGCTGAAGGGCGAAATAGCGACATACTCAGCCGAGAAGCGGATCATGAGAAAAGAAGGAAAGTATATATGGGTAAATCTCTCTGCCGCACTCGTGCGCGGGAATGCCGGTGAGCCACTGAATGTCATTAGCATTATTCAGGATATATCCGAAAGGAAAGAAGCCGAAGAGTTACTGAGAAAGAGCAGGGCGCAATACCAAGAATTTTTCGAGGAAGATATTACGGCGGACTTCATTGCTACAGTCGAAGGGGAAATAACTTCTTGCAACCCCTCCTTTGCAAGAATCTTCGGCTTTTCATCCGTCGAAGAAGCGATGCAGTCGGATGTTTTCGCACTCTATCAGAGCCCGGCGGAGCGCAAAGAATTCCTGCAGCTTCTGGAGGAGGCCAAGAAAGTGGAATATCACGAAATGACGATGAGAAAAAAGGACGGGTCGGAGATATACGTGATAAGGAGCACCTTCGGAATTTTCGACGGCCGAGGAAAACTCGTGCGGACAAAGAACTATCTCTTCGACGATACGCGAAGAAGAATTCTCGAGAGGCAAATTCTCCAGACCCAGAAGATGGAAAGTCTCGGCACTCTTGCGGGGGGAATCGCGCACGATTTCAATAACATTCTCACGATAATCATGGGACACGCCGGCCTCTTGAAGAAAAAGGAGTTTATGGACGACCGGGTCAAGCTTAGTCTGGAAGCCATCGATTTGGCGACCAGGCGTGGCGCCGGATTAATACGCCAACTCCTCACCTTTGCAAGAAGGGAAGAGCGCACGCTCGAAAACATTGACATCAATGAAATCGTTAGGGACCTCTATAAACTCCTCGGAGAGACTTTTCCACGCCTTGTGAATATGACTCTAAAACTCGACGACAGCCTTCCGCTGATTATCGGGGACCCGAACCAGATCCACCAGGCACTGCTCAATTTATGCGTGAACGCCAGGGATGCCATGCTCGACAAGAAGGACGGAAGAACGCCGGGAGGGACACTGAGTCTTTCTACAACGCTTGTCAAAGGAAAGGATGTACGTCCTGCGTTTCCGAAGGCGATTCGCGATGAATATGTAAGGATAACCGTCGAGGATACTGGCGCCGGCATGGACAACACCACTCAGGCTCATATCTTCGAGCCATTCTTTACTACCAAAGACTTTGGAAAAGGGACCGGACTGGGGCTTGCGACAGTTTACGGCATCATCGATGGGCATGAGGGTTTCCTAGATGTCTCAAGCGAACAGGGCGTCGGCACGAGCTTCACCATTTATATCCCGGCCAAATCTTCAGAGCAGATAACCGAAGCTTCCGACAATAGTCAGTGACTGATAGTTAATTCATCCAACCGACCCATTGCTCGGTGGAGACGCTGAAAAAGATGAGAGGGATACTGATTCAGTAAAGTTATGAGAAACCGCGACTCGCCTTTTTGTTCAATAACGAAGGCGAATCGCGGTTGTCAGAAGTCCGTCTACTTTCCTACCCAAACATTGTTTGACGGATTTACATCAGGAAGGACTTTATTGGGATCAACTATTACCGAGTCGATTGGACTTGTCGAATCGTAATGTAATGTGTATATGCCGCTCGTTTCCCAGATCTCGACGGGAAGATTGATTCTGCCCACCTCTCCGTTCGACTGCTTCACCTCAACAGTTACCGGCATCACCATCTGATCCTTGTTCTGAAGCGTGATGAGCGACCCTTTTGACGGATTACCGTCGACATAACTAACGCTGTCCACAGCTTGATCGAGCTTATAGTTCTTGACGAACCATTCTTTCCAGAACCAGTTGAGATTTTCTCCAGAGGCATCGTTCATCGTTCTAAAGAAATCTTCCGGAGACGGATGTTTATAAGCCCACCGACGTATGTATGTTCGGAAGGCGTAGTCGAATCGCTTATGGCCCAGCACGTATTCGCGAAGCATATACAGACCGAGTGCGGTCTTGTAATACTCGAGCGTATGAAGATAGCGCCCGGGGATCGCGTCGGCGTACGATATTATTGGCTGTGACTTCGGGTTCAGGAGGTAGGGGACGATATCGCGAGCTGGATTCTTTGCCTCAGGATCGAATTCACCGTCGCGTTTCGGCGCGTACTCGCCGTGGTTGAACTGGTCCGAAGCATATATGTCTATGAACGTGTTAAATCCTTCGTCCATCCACGCATTCTGACGTTCGTTCGAGCCAACTATCATCGGAAACCAGTTGTGTCCCAGCTCGTGCGCCGTCACTGCCCAGAGCGTCTTCCCCGTCATTCCCCACCAACAGAAAACGATGCCGGGATATTCCATCCCTCCAACAGGTCCGGCGACGTTTATCGCGGCCGGATATGGATAGACATACCAGTCTTTTGAGAAAATTTCTATGCTCGCCTTGGTATACTCGGTGGACCTTCCCCATGCCGAATCGGACGCGCTCTCGATCGGGTACACGGATTCGGCGAGAGATTTCTTCCCGCCCGGCAAATTGATCCTTGCCGCGTCCCAAATGTACGCGCGCGAACACGCCCACACGGCATCACGCGCATGATCCATTCTGAAGTGCCACGTCAGCATTCCCTTTTCCGTCGGACGCGTCTCCGGTTTACCGATCTCTTCCGGAGAAACAATGTAGACTCTCTTATCGCTCTTCCGCGCCTCATCGATTCTCCTCCGTTCCTTCGCGGTGAGGACACTTTGAGGATTTAGCAGAACTCCCGACCCGACCACGATTTGGTCCGCCGGAACGGTCACGCTGTAATCGAAGTTACCGTATTCGCAGTAAAACTCGCCGTCTCCCAGGAAAGGAAGGCTGTTCCAGCCATTCAGGTCATCGAACACTTCCATTCGCGGGTACCACTGGGCGATCTCATAAATCGTCCCGTTCTTCGAGCGCATCCATCCTGTCCTGCCATATCCAGCCGGCGGCACGACGAAAGAGTATCTGATTATGATTCCGAGCTTGCCGCCCCTGGCGGGTATCGGACGCTCGAGCCTGATCTGCATGCGTGTGTCGTTGACAAGATAGTCCGCACGCGAAGTCTTCCCGTTCTGAATGATCTTGACGGATGAGATGCTGTCGCCCCCGTAGAAAGTCCGCGGAGCGTTGCCGCTTACAAGGACTCCGCGCGATCCTTTGGCAAGCTGGTTCTGTTCGACCTGGAGCCAAACATAGTGGAGCTCGTTCGGACTGTTGTTGGTATAAGTTATCTTGACTGTTCCCGTGATCGTCTTGGTGGTAGTGTCAAGAGCCGCCGCGATTTCGTAATCGGCGCGGTTCTGCCAGTAGCCAGGTCCTGGGGCGCCGTCAGCGCTCCGGTAAATCGAGCTTCCGTTTGCGTCGAAGTTTGGATCGAACACCTTATGCGGGTCGTACCCACCGCTGGCTTGCGAGAAGGCTTTCGAGACCGGGACGACGAGGCAGAAAATGAGGAACAGTACCGTAAAGTTTTGTTTCATTTGGGATGCCTTTAAGATGTTTTTCACATTTCAAAAAAAAGAAACGCTTATCAAGCAACTTTATTTTAGGGGCACGTAAGTCTATTTATGAACTCAATCTCGATGGAGCGAGACAATTTGTTTTCAAAAATATACCTTCGGAGGAAGCGAAAGGCAAAAACACGCGGAACATTTCCATTTTCGGCTAAGACAACCTTGAGTCTTGAAACATGCCACGGCAGGCTTGGATTCGTTATTAACCGGTACTAAATTCAGCGGACAACGACCATGAAACGATCAGCCATATTTCTCGCGGCGGCAGCAATCGCCGGTATTGTTCTCTTCATTGCTTTAATCCCAAGGTATTCAATCCTTTATTCGATAGACAGCAGACTGGACCGCGGCCAGGCCATCAGCTACTCGAAAAAGATAGCGGAGAGGGTCGGAGTGAAACTCCCTTCGAACCTGATGCAGAACACGACTTTCTCGGCTGAAGGTGTCTCGCTCGCGTATTCGAGGTCGAAGGTGGGTACGTATCGTACGAATGAGGCGGTAAGGTCCGATTCGCTTCCTCTCAATTACTGGGATGTGCTGTGGTTCGACCCCGCGAAGCAATCGGTAAACGGGACGATGTTTGAAGCGGAGATCTCAGCCGGAGGAAAACTGACGGAATACAGGCGCTTCGTCCCGGACACCGCTTCAGGCATCGTTCTCCAAGGAAACGTTGCTCTGGCAAACTTCAGCAAATTCTGGAAAGACCACGATCTTTCACGGCTGACCGGGGTGTCTCTTTCAAGACTGAAGCTGAGCGCGTCCGAGCCGGTCGTCCTGGAACACAGGCAGGACTGGTCGCTGACGTTTTCAAACGACAGCACCGCGATACCGGGCTTGAAAGAGGAGTTGAAAGCGAGGCTCGATGGGAACGAAGTTACGAGCCTGGACATCAGGTACCGCCCTCCGGAACAGTTCAGGATCGACTACGCCGCGAAGTCTTATCCTTATGTCTTCCTGACGTTCATATCATGGATCGCGATGTTCCTGTTCTTTGCGGTGGGGCTTGTTATCTTCCTTAAGAGGTACAATGAAGGTGAAGCGGGCATAGGATCGTCACTCTTCGTAAGCATCGCCTTCTACGTTACTTCAGCCATCGCAATGGCACTTTCCTTCCCGTCCCTTGGGAAAGGCCTGGGGATCGGTACGATGAATATCTTTTACTTGACGCTTATCGTTTCAGGCATCATCTTCCTCCTCTGGCTTCCGCTGGTTTCAATACTCACATTTTCGTCATGGGGTGTGGGAGAATCGTCCGCTCGTGCGATATGGCCTGAGAAGCTTCACTCGTTCGACGCCGCGTCCCACTTCAAGATCTTCAACGAAAAGCTTGGCGGATCGGTATTGCGCGGTTACGCCTATGGCGGGATGTTTCTCGGCCTGTACGCCCTCCTGCATCCGCTCCTTCGCTTACATGAATATCCTGGCGAGTTCATGGGTGGCGGTACGCCGCTGGATTCATTCGTTCCTTCGGTGAAGGTGCTCGCAGATGCTTTCGCGATGGCGCTCTTCAGCGAGACATTCTCGAGATTGGGAATACTCTCATTCTTTGGGCGAAAGAAATTAGGCAAAGGGATCGCCGCCTCTTTGATACTCTTCTTTCCCGTGCTTTTCTATCCGATGCCGTTCGGTGAATATGGTGTTATCGCGGAGATATTGTTCTGCATAGCACTCTCCGCAGCATTCATATGGCTCTTCCTGAAATATGACTTCATAACGGTTTTGGTTGCCGGTACGATCTTCTGTTCCGCCCAGGGGCTGATACCCATATTCTCGTCTTCAAACGCTTACTTCCAGACGAACTCCCTAATCGCGATCGTATTGTTCGTACTGCCGGTTCTCATATCGTTAGTCGCCTTGTGGCGAAAGCAGGCTTTCGAGCTGACGGTGGACTTGATGCCTGCGCACATCCGCCGGATCAGCGAACGAGAGCGTATGGCGAAGGAGCTGGAGATCGCGAAGAACGTACAGAACAACCTCCTTCCTAGAACAACGCCGTCTGTTCCACGGCTGGAGTTCGGCGGGATGTGCATTCCAGCGCTAGAAGTCGGCGGCGACTATTACGACTTCGTGCAGATGCACGGAGGTCTCATCGGAACCGCAATCGCGGACGTGTCAGGGAAAGGATTGCCCGCTGCGATATACATGACACTCACGAAAGGCGCCTTGCTCGCGTCAGCTGAAGATCAGCCATCACCAAGAAGGGTACTTAACAAGATCAACCAGATAGTGTACCATTCCATTTCCCGAGGCACCTTCATAAGCATGATCTACGCGGTCATTGACCCCAGGACACATAACGTGAAATTTTCCCGCGCAGGACACAATCCGCTCGCCTTGTTCTCATCGAATTCGACTTCTGCGAAACTCTTCACGCCAAACGGCCTGGCCCTCGGACTTGACGACGGAGAGAAGTTCGACTCGACGCTCGAAGAAATGGAGATAGCCTTGATGCCTGGCGACGCGCTGGTATTCTACACCGACGGTTTCACAGAGGCTATGGATTCCGAATCCAACGAGTTCGGCGAAGAGAGGCTTGTCCAGCTTATCGAATCGGCACGCCATCTCCCGGTAAAAGAGATGATCGCGAAGATAGATTCCGGCGTCAGGAAGTTTGTCGGCGGCGCACCCCAGCACGACGACATGACCATGGTGGTGATCAAAGTAAAAGCGGAATAATGGGATAGTACTGACTTGGCGATGCGTGAGGCTGGAAAATCTCAAGCAGCCCCGTATGGGCGAAATGATTATAAAATAATATCCGTCCGCAATACTAAACCACGAAGGGGTGACATAGTCACAGGATGTGGGTGATGGAACAGTGGAACAATGCAATAGAGGAAAGTTGGATAAATGGATTTGCGGAATTTGAAACGCAGATGGTGCCATTAAGCCGCGTAGCGGCGACATGTTTGCAGAAAGACACACCACTCAGTACGTTGAGCCTCTTTGGGGGCAACTCGTTTTCAGAAGAGCGAACTGCGACTCACCTTCATGGAAGAGAATCTCAGGAGATGAGTCGTAGCTTCTCGAGCAACGCCGCATGCAAGTACGGATTCGCCGCCAGCGCGGTCTTGGCGTAAACCGTCGCGTTCCCTTCGAAGTCCGTGAAGATCCCACCAGCCTCTTCGATGATCGGCTTTATCGCCGCGACATCCCACGGGCTCACTATCGGATCGAGCATAGCTTCGGCCTCCCCTTCGGCTACAAAGGTATATCCGAAGCAGTCACCGAAACCTCGATCATGGTACGACAGATTCGTGATGTCAAGGAAGCCCTTTTCGTACTTCGTCCCGAGGAAGTATTTCAAGCCTCCATACACGATGGACGATTTCTCGAGTTCCTTCAGCTTACTTACCCTGATCCTTTTACCGTTGCAGAAGGCTCCGTGTTTTCTGGAAGCGTAGTAAGTCTTTTTCAAAGCGGGCAGCGACATGATGCCGGCAATAATTTCACCTTCGTGTTCCAGGCCACACAGCGTACCCCAGTAAGGTATGCCGCGCGTGAAGTTCCTGGTGCCGTCGATCGGATCTATGATCCACCGGTACTCATGCCCTTCTGAATTATCGCCGAACTCTTCACCGAAAAATCCGTGCTCGGGAAATTTCTTCGAAAGCTCTCCGATGAGAAATTTCTCGCATGACTTGTCCGCGATCGTAACCGGACTCTTGTCCGATTTGTAGTCGACGCGGAATTTTGAGCGGAAGTATTTGAGCGTGATACGCTCGGAGGCCTTGACAACCTTCAGAGCATATTCAAGTTCTTTCTGATGTGATTTCAATGTGACGTTTAAAGCCGGTTCCCTTTTTAACGCCAACCGGCTTTAGTCTCCCATTTATGCCTGTGTCGCTTTAGCTTTGGCAGCGGCTGCGCGGCGTGCCCGGGTTTTGGCCTTCAGCTTCTTTACTTTTTGGTGATGCTTCTTTTTGGCAACTTTTGTCTTCTTGTTCATCTCTACTCCTTGTTCGTTTTTTGTTTGTTGAAAAATCTCTTACGGCTCGCTGCACGAATGGAAGAAGCCGCACTTCGGGCAAACGTATCTGCAGCGAAATGTCTCCAGCCTCGTTCCGCAATTATCGCAGTAGTTCCAGTACTCGTTATCTGAGACTTCATTTGATGGCGCACTTAAACCAGGCTCGACCATTTGCCGCTCCGCCTCATTCTCATTTGGCGCAGGTTCGCTTTTTGTTTCGTGATTTGGCATTCGGACACTGCTCAAAGTTTCGCAGGATTTATCGCCACGTATTTTATGTGCTCTCTGTTCCAAGTGTATGTAATTCTCACGAGACCGTTCGAGGACTGGATGACCGCCGGATACGCGTACCCGGAAGGCAACGGCTTGTCCTCAAGCGTGAGAACGTTCGTCCACTTTACTCCGTCTTTTGAAATCGCAACGTTCAAAGGACAGCGATAGCTCTCGATGGGTCTCCCGGGTATGATTCCGGAATCGTTGTAGACGAGGAGCTGCATCCCGTCCCGCAGTGTTACCGCGTCTATGCCCGAGTTCGGGTTCGGAAGGCCGGTCGATTTTAGTGGTGACCACGAATTACCTCCGTCACTGGACCAGGTCTCTGCTATGACTCCCTCTTGCGTTCTGCACAGCGCTTCAAGCTGTCCTTGAGGATAGGAAAGAATGGTCGGCTGTATGGCATGGAACTCGCCTCCGCCATCGACGGGACCTACAATCTTCCAGCTCCTGCCTTCATTGCTCGTCAAATCAAAATATACTCTCCACCCGCCTGCCTCTTCGCTGGATCCACATAACCATGTCCCATCCGGGAGTAATACGGGTTTATCCTTGATCGGGCCCAGGACACCGTTTGGGAGACGCTCGGGGTTCTTCCAGGTCAATCCACCGTCAAAAGACTTCATCATCATTCCCCACCACGTGCTCGGGCTCGGCCCGACCTTGTAGAAGAGAACAAGCAGCCCTTTTCTCGGCGCGAAGAGCACCGGGTTCCAAGTAGGATATCTCTTGCCGTCGGATTGACGTCCAGTAGCGACTTCCTTCGCGGGGAGCCACTTACCGTCCTTCATTAGCGCAAACCATATCCCGACATTCGAATTCCCTTCGCGAGTTCCTCCGAACCACGCGGCAGCCAGATGTCCCGGCGACACTTCAACGATAGTGGACGCGTGACACTGAGGATATGGCGCGCCAGGGTTTACCATGCAAGAATCGACAATCGCATTCCCATGGTGTCTCTCCGCAAATGCGTTCATGCTGCAACCAACAACTGCCAGTGCAAAGACAAGAAATACGAGCTTCGAGGGAAATAGTTTGACGACTGAACCGGATGGATTTCGAAATTTCATGCGTTACAATCTTAACAAAAGTCGGACGAAAATCCAATTGCTATAGTTCGCAGGCCCCAAAAGGGTTACAAAAAAAAACGCCCGGCGAAACCGTCGGGCGTTCATATTCAATCACAATCAATATTTTAGTTCGTGCTTACATCGGAAAGATTAGGATCTTTCGTCGCGGCTTTCGCCTTCTGCTCGGTGAACTTCAATTCGCCGGAACGCTTGTCAATCTTGACCTTTACAATCATCCCTTCGGTGAATGTGCCTTTGAGCATTTCTTCGGCGAGAGGATCTTCAAGATAACGTTGGATCGCTCTTCTTAACGGACGCGCACCGTATGCCGGGTCGAAGCCCTTCTCCGCCAGGAATTCCTTGGCGGGCTTTGTCAACTCCAGCGTTACGCCCAGAGTCGAAAGGCGCTTCCTCAGGCTCTCTGTATGAATATCGATTATCTTCTTGATGTCGTCTGTCTCGAGCGAATGGAAGATAATAACGTCATCGATCCTGTTCATAAATTCAGGATTGAACATCCGCTTCATCGCCTCTTCGATCACATTCTTAATCGAGCTGTACCTATCCTCGGTGGAAGGCTGACCGAAGCCGAATGAACCGGCGGGCTTTATGTCGCGTGTGCCGATGTTCGTCGTCATTATCAGAATCACGTTTTTGAAGTCGACGCGCCTGCCGAGGCTGTCAGTAAGTATACCATCGTCCAGCACCTGCAGAAGAATGTTGAACACATCCGGATGCGCCTTCTCGATCTCGTCGAGCAGGACCACGCTGTAAGGCTTACGACGAACCTTCTCGGTAAGTTGTCCGCCCTCTTCATAGCCGACGTATCCCGGAGGAGCTCCGACAAGCCTGCTGACGTTGAATTTCTCCATGTACTCGGACATGTCGATTCTCACTAGCGCATCTTCAGAGTCGAAAAGATAGCGGGCCAGTGCCTTCGCGAGTTCCGTCTTGCCGACGCCCGTCGGTCCGGCAAATATGAATGAGCCGATGGGTCTGCGCGGATCCTTTAGGCCCGCTCTCGCGCGCCTGATGGCCTTACTCAGCTTCACTATCGCTTCGTTCTGACCGACGACAACCTTTGTCAGCTCGTCGGACATCTTAAGGAGCTTCGCCGATTCGCTCTCCGCTATCTTGTTGACTGGAATGCCGGTCATCATCGCGACGACGTCCGCCACGTGGTCCTCGGTGACTTCATGGATCGTCGTTTCGGCCTTCAACTCCCATTCGCGCTTGGCTATTTCCAGATCGGACAAAAGCTTCTTTTCCAGGTCGCGCAGTCGCGCGGCTTCTTCGAAGTCCTGCGTCTTAACAACCTTGTTCTTCTGTTGCTTTATCTTTTCTATCTCTTCTTCGAGCTCGACTATTTCCTTCGGCGCGATAATGTTCGCGAGGTGAATTCTGGATCCGGCCTCGTCCATGACGTCTATGGCCTTATCGGGAAGGAATCTGTCAGTCATGTACCTGTCGCTGAGCTTCACCGCGGCGTCGATCGAACTTTCCGTGAATTTTACGTTGTGGTGCTCTTCGTACTTCTGCTTGATATTGTTAAGAATCTGTATCGTCTCGTCGACAGTGGTCGGTTCGACCATGATTTTCTGGAACCTGCGGTCGAGCGCTCCATCTTTCTCGATGTACTGGCGGTAATCGTCAAGCGTCGTCGCGCCGATGCACTGAATCTCACCGCGAGCGAGAGCGGGCTTGAACATGTTGGATGCGTCAAGCGAACCGGACGCGCCGCCCGCGCCGACGATAGTATGAAGCTCATCTATAAAGAGGATCACATCTCTCGCCTTTTCCAGCTCGTTCAGCACGGCTTTCATGCGCTCTTCGAACTGTCCGCGGTATTTCGTCCCGGCGACAAGAGCGGCGAGGTCGAGCGTCACTACGCGCTTGTTGTGGAGCACACGGGAGACTTTCTTCTGCACGATCCTGAGCGCCAGCCCTTCCGCTATTGCTGTCTTGCCGACTCCCGGCTCGCCTATCAACACAGGGTTATTCTTCTTTCTGCGCGCCAGAACCTGTGCGACCCGTTCAATTTCCTTCTCGCGCCCGATTATAGGATCGAGTTTGTCTTCCATCGCCAGCTTCGTCAGGTCTCTGCCGAAATTGTCAAGAACCGGCGTCTTCGACTTCTCGCCCTTGCGAGGTTCCGGTCCCGTCCCGACTCCATGCTGGGCCGACGGCTGGGAGGGCTGAGAAGGTCTTCCGTTGATAATGTTGTCGAGTTCCTGGCGAACGCTATCGTAAGTCACGTTGAACTGGTGCAAGATCTGAGAGGCGACATTATCATCGTCTCGCAGGAGAGAGAGAAGCAAATGCTCAGTTCCAATGACGTCGGATTTATAGAGCTTCGCCTCGAGGTAAGTTATTTTCAAAACCTTTTCCGCCTGCTTCGTCAGCGGAATGTTGCCAATCGTGAGCGTACCCCCCGAGGTGCGTACGGTGTCTTCGACCGCCTTCTTCAGCTTGTACAAATCGACGCCCAGATTCCGCAGAATCTTGACCGCGATTCCTTCCCCTTCACGGATTATTCCGAGGAGAAGATGTTCAGTCCCGATAAAATCGTGCCCGAGCCTCAAAGCTTCTTCGCGGCTAAGTCTTATTACATCTTGCACGCGATTTGAGAAATTACCTTCCATTTCGTACCTAGTATTTTTTTCCTGTGCTTAATCCAACACTTAAGAGGCTGAGCAAGTTTCAGGCTTCAGTCTCAGAACCAGATCAACTTCAACGTCAATTTATAATGACATCCCGCGATTATCAACCGGAAGCGGAAGTCTCGGGCCAAGGCCTCTGACAATAATTTCGGAAATCGTGGTTGAAAATCAAGTCAGCTTTAACTTTGATTGCGCCGCATCAAATCAAGACTACATCTAAATTTCTGCTAATTCTCATGATTACTTTGAAAAATGGGGGCCGCCGGTTAAATTTACTCGCTTTCCTTCTATCAATTGACAGTGGGCTGACTGTGAAAATCGACAGAATGATTCAAGTGCTCCTCCCGCATGACGAGAAGTTCTATTCTTTGTTTGAGGAGATGACCAAACTTCTGCTTAAAGCTTCGGTGGCGCTTAAGAAGATCCCCGACTCGGATGTCGCTCGAACCAAGAGCATCGCGGATGAAATCGAGAACCTGGAGCATCAGGCGGACGAAGTGACGCACCGAATTTTCGCCGAGCTCAACGCGACGTTTGTAACGCCCTTCGACAGAGAAGACATCCACCAGCTCGCCTCCTCACTCGATGATATCATGGACTACATTAACGGTACCTCTTCGCGTTTCGTTTTGTACAACGTGAAGAACGCCACCCAGTACATGCGCAGACTGATGGAGATTATCGAGCTGCAGGTAGAGATGGTCGGCAAAGGGGTTACTTATCTGAGGGACTTCAAGAATACTCGCATGCTCCAGGATGTGCTGAAAAAGGTAAACGAGTATGAGAATGATGCCGATACGGTGTTCACTCTCGCCATAGCGGATCTGTTTGAGAACGAGAAGAATGCCGTGGAATTGATAAAGCTGAAGGAGATATATATAGGATTGGAAACGGCGACAGATCGCTGCGAAGACGTCGCTAACGTCCTCGAATCGATACTGATCAAACACGCCTGATCCCGCTTCGTAGCGATGCTCACTCTCGTAATCGTCATAATCGCAGTCGCGCTCGTCTTTGATTTCCTGAACGGATTTCACGATTCAGCGAACTCAATCGCTACAGTCGTATCGACTCGCGTCCTGACCCCGAGAAAAGCCGTGGCATGGGCGGCGTTCTTCAATTTCATCGCGGCATTCTTTTTCGGGCTTAGAGTGGCCGACACGCTCGGCAAAGGGCTGGTCGAACTGAGTGCGGTCAACGAATACGTTATTATGAGCGGCCTCATCGGGGCGATTGCCTGGGATTTGATAACATGGTACTACGGCCTTCCTACTAGCTCGTCACACGCGTTAATGGGCGGTTATGCCGGAGCCGCCATCGCGAAAGCTGGATTCTCCGCGATTCTGTACAGCGGCTGGACAGGGACTCTGGTCTTCATAGTTGTCGCGCCGGTAATGGGACTCGTAGTGGCATTCTTATTAATGACTGCTGTCATGTGGATCTTTCACAAAAGATCGTCGACAAAAGTCAACGGAGCCTTCCGAAAGCTCCAGCTTGTTTCCGCCGCTTTCCTGAGCCTCGGACATGGCACAAACGACGCTCAAAAAACCATGGGGGTTATAACGGGACTTCTCGTTACGGCCGGTTTATTGAAGTCTTTCGTCGTGCCTTTCTGGGTCATTGTAATGTGCAACTTCACCATCGCCATGGGGACTCTTTTCGGCGGATGGAGAATCGTGAAGACTATGGGTCAGAAGATTACGCGCCTTCGGCCGGTGGATGGCTTCTGCGCAGAAACGGCGGGTGGCATTACGCTTCTCGTCGCAACTTTTTTGGGCATACCGGTCAGCACTACTCACACGATCAACGGCGGTATAATGGGTGTCGGCGCGACGAAGCGTCTTTCCGCTGTACGATGGGGAGTGGCCGGAAACATCGTTATGGCGTGGGTGCTGACGATCCCGATGGCGGCTCTGATCGGGGCGGGAGCCTACAGGATATTGGAGATGTTCATCAGGTAAATTCTAAATCAGTGTGCATCGAGCCAGTTTGGCCCGGTGCCGACTTCGACTTCTACAGGAACACTCAGCTTCAAAGCGTTTGTCATCCCGTCGCGAACGAGAGACTCGAGTTTCTTCAACTCATCTTTCGGGGCTTCGAAGACGAGCTCATCGTGCACCTGGAGTATCATCCTCGATCTCATCCCCTGCTTCTCCATCTCGCGGAAGATGCCGACCATCGCGAGCTTGATCATGTCCGCGGCCGTCCCTTGTATCGGCATGTTGATCGCCTGGCGTTCTTCGGCCATCCGGACCGCAGAGTTCTTGCTGTTGATGTTCGCCAGATAACGACGCCTGCCGAGTAGCGTCTCGACAAAGCCGTGCTTGCGGGCAAAGTCAAGCGTCCCGTCTATATATTCACGGACCCTCGGGAATCTCTGAAAGTACGTGTCGATGACCTCCTTCGCCTCGGTCTGCGAAATACCGAGCCGGAGCTTGAGTCCGTATGGTCCGATGCCGTATAGCAGGCCGAAGTTAACCTCCTTCGCCTTCCGGCGCATGTCTGAAGTAACCTTGTCCGGCGCCACGCCGAACACCTTCGACGCTGTTGTGCGGTGTATATCCTCGTGTTTCTGAAATGCCTCGATCATCCCTTCGTCTTTGCAGATGTGTGCCATCACGCGAAGTTCAATCTGAGAATAATCGGCGGACATCATCACCCATCCCTTTTCGCCGGGGACAAAAGCCTTGCGAATTTCCTTCCCCATCTCGCCTCGTATCGGGATATTCTGGAGATTAGGATCGGACGAGCTGAGCCTCCCGGTTGCGGCAACGGTTTGGTTGAACGAAGTGTGAACGCGGCCGGTGCGAGGATTGATCAGTGTGGGTAGCGCGTCAACATACGTCGACTTGAGCTTCGTAAGCTTTCTATATGACAAAATGTTGTCAGCTATCGGGTGCTGCGCGCTCAACTCTTCAAGCACGAAAACGTCGGTCGAAAACCCCGTCTTGGTCTTCTTTCCTGAAGGGAGTTTCATCTTATTGAACAGAATATCCCCAAGCTGCTTCGGAGAGTTTATGTTGAACTCCTCGCCTGCCTGCTTATAAATGTCGAGGGCAAGGTTCTCGATCATCCGCTCGAGTTCCTTCGAGATTTGTCCGAGTATTTCAGTATCTATCTTAACACCGGTCTTCTCTATTTCGGCGAGAACTTCTACGAGCGGAAATTCCATTCCCTCGCAAAGTCCGAGGAGATTCATTTTCTCTAGTTTCTTATGAAGCGCGTCGGTCAGCTGAAGCGCTATGTCCGCGTCCTCGCCCGAGTATTCCGCTACGACTTCCGGCGATACCTCGCGCATGTTCTTCTGATTCTTCCCCTTGCCGATGAGATCCTCTATCGGGACCGGCTCGTATTTGAGATACTCTTTCGCGAGAGCGTCGAGATTGTGCTGGCCATCCGGGTTGACAACGTACGCCGCGACCATCGAATCGAATTCCACGCCGCGTGTCCGGATCCCGTAGTTCGACAGGACGAGCATGTCGTACTTGAGGTTCTGGCCTACCTTTTTGATTTTGGATGACTCGAAAATCGGCTTCAATATCTTCACGGCATCCTTTATGGCAACACCGCGTCCCCTTTCCTCACTCGCAAAAAGATCTTCCTTGTCGGACGCGATGTTTACATAATATGCCTCGTGAGGTTTCACGGACAGCGCGATACCCACCAGTCTCGCGTTTAGCGCATCTACGCTGGTCGTCTCAGTGTCCATCGAGACAACTTCCGCCTTCTTCAATTTCTCCGCGACCTTCCCGAGTTCTTCGGCGTCTGTTATGAGCTTATATGAATGTCTAACCGTCGAAATGGTATTGTAGTCGCCTTCCGGGGTCTCCGCTTCTTCGGTTTCCACTGGGGTTTCTTCGCGCTTGTCCGCGGCTGGCGAGAAGACAAGCTGCTGGGCCCTGCTCAGAAGCGACCTGAATTCAAGCTCATTAAACAGCTTCACGATAGCAGGCTGGTCTGGATTTTTCTCCTTCAGTGAATGAAAGTCGACGCCGAGAGGAACGTCAGTGTTTATAGTTACGAGCCACTTGGATAAGAGAGCCATATCCTTTCCAGTCTTGAGTTTTTCCTTCAGGGCGGGTTTGTCCACCTTGTCGGCGCTCGCCAGGACCTTCTCGAGGGTTCCGTACTTCTGTATTAAAGGTATTGCCGTCTTTTCTCCGATTCCCTTTATGCCTGGCACATTGTCTACCGCGTCGCCTGTCAGCGCGAGCACGTCTATGACCTGCTCCGGCTTGACTCCGAATTTCTTCTCAACTCCCTTCTCGTCGACGATCTCAACGTCGGTTCCGCTCTTTCCGGGCTTGTACATTTTGATTCTCGGCGTGATTAGTTGCATGAAATCCTTATCGCCGGTAACCATGAAGACGTCTATGTTTTCCTTCGCCGCGAGACGTGCGAGTGTGCCTATGACATCGTCTGCCTCGTATCCGGGCCTTTCGACCGTCGGCACACCGAACGCGTTCAGCATCTTCTTTATGTTGCCTAGTTGTGCGATCATCTCCTCGGGCATCTTCTCGCGAGTCGCCTTGTACTCCGGATATTTTTCGTGACGGAACGTAGGCTCTCCCGTGTCAAACACTCCTACGAGATAATCCGGCTTCTCATCAGCTAGTATCTTCATGAGATAGTTGGCAAATCCAAACACCGCGCTGGTATTTTGTCCTTTTGAATTGATGAGCGGGCGGCTGATCATGCTGAAATAAGCACGGTACGCAAGTGCCGTTCCGTCAAGTATGAAAAATCTCTTTGCGGGCAACATCGACTCCTGTTTGACATAATTTAGAAAGTTTGAGAATTAGATGGAATGCGGGCGATGCCAATTCAACTTCTCTTGGGAAACTCACCCGGGATGGCGAGCTTCACATGACAAAGCACCTCTCCCAAGTTTGTACTTCATGTACCACTAATATAATTTTAGCAAAAAGGAGGTAGTATGTCGGAACAGCCAGTTAACATCGAGCAGCCACCCGAAGAGACGATGTCCTTCACCGACAAAGCGGCGGGGATTTTCTACGAGCCGACCAACGTCTTCGAATCCATTAAAAAGTCAGGGGTTAAAGCGGCAGATTGGTTCGTGCCGGTTTTGCTGCTCGCTGTGCTTGCGAGCGTATCGATCTATGTGCGTTTCAGCACGCCTGAATTGAAATACCAGAGCATGCAGATCGCTGAGCAAAGCATCGACAAGATGGTTGCGAATGGTAAGATGACCTCCGACCAGGCGCAATTGGCAAAACAAAGGATCGAAAGCGGATCGACCGGGTTCGAATGGATCGGGGTTGCGGGAGCCTTGGTCGCGACTTTTATTTTCTTTTTTATCCTATCAGCAGTCTGGTTCCTTGTCGGAAAATTCGCTCTGAAGAGTGAAATCACTTACTCGCAGACGATGGGAATAGTCGGGCTAAGCAATTGGATAGGCATAGTAGGAATGATCATCGGAATTGCCCTGTCCGTCGTGCTCGCGCGGCTTGACGGTGGGCTCAACCTTGGCATGCTCACAAGCATGAACGCGCAGAGTAAAAGCTACCTGCTGATGGCAAGAGTCGACCTCTTCACGCTTTGGACCCTGTTCGCCGTGTCCGTTGGCCTTGCAACGTTTGCGGGAAAGAAAGTCATCCAGTCAGCCGCGTGGGTATATGGTATCTGGATAGTCTTCACTCTGGCAAGCGTCTTCTTGTTCACCGGCAGATTTGCCTGAACAGGCGCGCGGAGCCGATGACGTTAAATTACATCACCAAGGTTGAACGATCTTCACGAAACCAGGAGAGGATGAACTATGTCGGAACAAGATGATTCTGTCGAGCGCCCGGCCCAGAAACCGATTTCTCAGTTCGAAAAAGCAGCGGGAACTTTCTATAAGCCGTCTCGGGTATTTAATTCCATTACTACGGCCGGCGTGAAATTTCTCGATTGGTTTGCGCCCCTCGTTCTGGTACTCCTGGTGGCGGGAGTTTCTTCCTACGTCCAATTGAACACTCCCACCCTGCGTGCGCAAATTGTTCAGCAACGTGAGGATGCCATCGAGAAGGCGGAATCAAAAGGAGAAATCACCACACAGCAGGCGGATGAAGAAAGGCAAATGATCGCGGACAACCTTACCAGCGCCTCGGCATTTGCGGTGGTTCTCAGAATTATGACCGTGACGGTTGTCCTCCTGATCGAATTCTTTCTCATGTCGCTTGTCTGGTTTCTCGTCGGGAGATTCGCGCTCAACTCAGATTTTGACTATGCCAAGGGTCTTGCCGTGACCGGAATGTCATATTGGATCACAGGCGTTGGCCTCATTTTCGCAATCGTGATCGCCGTACTTTCGTCGAGACTCGACGGGGGAGCGCACCTTGGAATGCTCATCCCCATGAACAGCAAAAACCTGGCCTACTCAATCCTTTCCAGGCTCAATCTCTTCACGATCTGGAGCCTGATTGTAATTTCGATCGGCATCGGCACACTCTCGGGAAAGAAGAAACTGACAGCCGCTTTCTGGGTATTCGGGATTTGGTTTGTCTGGGAAGCCGTCAGCATATTTTTCGAACATGCGATCTTTAGCTAACGAGACCAGGATAGAATTTCTTGAGGGCGCGGGTTGGTCCCCGGCGCCCCTATAGTGGAAACGTTAGTCGGTTATCAGCCCTTTCAGGGAGGATGATGTATATTTCTTCTTAGAGGTGATCACCTTTCTGGCGTCATCTACCTTTCCCCACGTGTTCCAGAGAATCACTCCGGTAACGTGGCTCTCTTTCAGGTAATAGACAACTCCCTTTCGGTATCCATCCACCCAATCTTCGACCACTTCGCCGCTCGGATCAAACTCGCCGACCGCCTCATATCCGAGATCAAACAGATCCGAATAGAAAAAAGGTAGATGGTCATACGGCTCAGGGGTTCCCGACATGTTCTTGCCGGCCAGCTTCCCCATGGTGTTCGCGTTGTCTTCATGCTCCACCCGCATCCTTATATCCAGGCTCCGATTGTAGAAGTTCGCGACGTCGCCGGCGGCGTAGATAGAGTGATCCGTCGTTCTGAGAAACGCGTCAACAATTATCCCGTTGTCGACGGCAAGGCCCGACGCTTTCGCCAGAACGTCGTTCGGCGTTATGCCGAGCCCAGCGACAACTGCGTCGGCAGTGAACTTCTCTCCGCTCTTTGTCTCGATCGTGTAGCCGGAATCGGATTTCCCGACCGATAGTACATGCTCGCCAGGCTGGACCTTAATTCCTTTCTCCGAAAAATAATTGAGGAGAAAAGCCGAAAGGCCTTTGGGATAGACTCTCGTCCCGATTCCGTTCTCAGGAATGATCAACGTAACGTTCTTACCGCTCATGGCCAGAGCAGCCGCGATCTCGGAGCCAATGAATCCGCCTCCGATCACCGCGAAGTTTGACACGCTGTCGGCAAGTACGCGGAGTTTCCTGTAATCATCCACCGTACGATAATAAATCACTCCTTCCCCTCCGGTAGGAAAACGACGCGGCGTCCCACCGGTTGCGAGGAGAAGCTTCTCATACGAATAGGATTTCCCGTCTCCCGCCGTGACGGATTTGCCGGTACGGTCGATTGATTTCATCCTGGTACCGGAAAAGAAATCGACTTTCTGCTTCTCGGTATTTCTCCAAATACTATCAAGCTGCTCGCCCTTCCACAACCCTTTTGAAAGCGGCGGACGATTGTACAGCATATCTTTCTCTTCGCTGAAAACGGCGATCGATCCGCTCCCATCATTTTCTCTAATACCATTCACGGCGGAGTCCGCTGCCATTCCTCCACCAACGATGACATACTTGAAGTCGCTCATCTTTC
>JAJYOS010000492.1 GCA_021796055.1 Bacteroidota bacterium | reverse complement strand
TGGGACTGTACGTCTATCATCCGACGACGCATTCGCTGGAGCTTTTGTCGAGAGAAGATATCCGTGACAAGACAGGGACCCAAAGCTTCGTTAAAGACGCACCCGTCAACCTCGTGTACGTGGCGGACATGTCGCGCGTGAAGAGAGCTTCAAGTGAAGACCAGTCGCTGTGGATGGGTGCGGATTGTGGTTGCATTGTGCAGAACGTCTATCTCTTTTGTGCGTCTGAGGGTCTGGCATGCGTTGTGCGGGGCTCAATTGACAAACCCGGACTGGCGAAGGCGATGAATCTTCGCTCCGATCAGAAGATCATTCTATCGCAGACAGTCGGATACCCCAAATAGAGGCGAGTCCGCCGACAGCTTCGCGTTTTTTGTATGTTGGCAACAATCTCCCCGATTTAGTAAGTTGTCAGAAGTTGTCATTGTGTTGCGATTTAACGATTCTCACGACGATGAACCGAAAGTGTTCATCGTTTCTCAGACAATTTGGAGGTCCTGATGCTCGACATTAAAGAAGAAGAACGATGGGACAGGTTGGCTCTGATAACGAAGATCCTTCGGATTGTGGCCGTGCTAATGGCCGTGGGTTTCATCGCCTGGATGGTGTGGGGACGGCGGTAAGCGATACGGTTTTGGAAGACACCCTTTGCGGTTCACGCTGGTTGTAGTCTTACGATTGGCGAGAAGCCGGTGGGGCTATCGCAAGCATTCCGATGTTCGCTCGGCATCTGGTTCCCGGCAACCGAAAGTCGAGCTGGATGAGCTGGGGGAAGGAGATGATACCTGATTGGTGCCCGTCCCGATACCGGCCGCTTTGGTGTTGTATCTTTGTTCTCCCCGTGATATAATTTCGCGGCAGCAGGACATCCGGAGAATCTGACTAGAAGGGACAGTTTTAAAATTGATGACCAGACCACGTAACAAGTTCGATCAGATATGCTCTTAAAGGTTGAGAAGAGTGGGATGAAGCCGGCGATTGGGATAGTACTTGCAGGGCTAATATCGTTGTTAACATGCGGTACAGCCGTGGCGCAGTCGGTCTCGAATTTTCAATGGGTCCCATCAGGTGGGGCGTCCGTCGGTGTCGTTAACGCGATTGCGATCAAGCAGGACTCATCAGCCGGAGGATCACAGGTAATTCTCGCCGGAACCGCCGGCGACGGTATATTCCGGTCAACTGACGGCGGAACGAATTGGAGCTACACCGGCCTCTCCGGAGAATGGGTGAATTGTCTGACATTCGGTGATTCCTCGGATGTTTTTGTCGGGACATTGCAGGGGCTTTTCCTGTCGACCGATGCCGGAGCGAGCTGGAACTTGACAAACCTCACGGGGCATGCGGTCCAATGTGTCGCGGTCGACGGTGCTGAAGTTTTGTCCGGTACATACAGCTCCGGGCTCTATCTTTCCACTGACAAGGGAGTAACCTGGAAAGCGATCTGCGACAGCCTCCCTTACGCGGGCGGTTTCGCCGCAGCAAGCATCACCGCGCTTGCCATCGAAGGGACAAAAATATTAGCAGGCTCCAACGGAGGAGTCTTTTTTACCACCGACAACGGATCGAAATGGGTTCCCGACGGAATGAAGAACCTTTATATAACTGACCTGGCTATTGATTCGAACGGAACCGGTACGTCGAAAATCTTTGCCGGTACGTTTTTCGGAGTTTACAGAGCCGACGTTGCCGACTCGAACTGGGCGATCATGAATACGGGACTCGCCGACAGTTCCGTGAATGGCATTAAGGCGGCAGGGACGAGGATATACGCGGCAACAGAAGGCGGACTCTTCGTCTCCACGAACGAAGGGACAAGCTGGGCCGCCGCAAATTTCGGCATGACGAGCCCGGACGTCACTACTCTTGCCGTAAGCAACACCACCGTCGTTTCCGGCACCGCCGGCAGCGGGATCTTCCTTTCGAATGACGGCGTTAGCTGGCTTGCCATCAATTCCAATATAGGCAGCGCCGCCGTTGAGGGATTCGCGATCGACGGAACGGACATATATGCGGCCACGAGCGCGGGGGTTTTCTTTTCGCCCGACACAGGAAAGTCATGGACTCCTGCCGCCAACGGTATAACGAATGACCAGGTGACCGCTGTTGCGACGGACGCTACGCGACTCTATGCCGGAACAACTCTCGGTATGTTTCTCTCCGGTGACAACGGCGTGACTTGGACATCCATCGACAGCCTGGCGAACAAATCGTTCACCACTGTGGCAACGAGCCCCGGAGTCGTCTTAGCCGGAACGGGAGCTGGAATATACGTGTCGAGGGATCATGGCGCTACGTGGTCGCTGTCAGACAGCGGGTTGACTAACCTCTCCGTAACCGGATTTGCCGAGACGGGGCAAGGAGTATTTGCCGGGACGAAGGGGGGAGGGGTTTTCCTTTCGACAGATAATGGCGCCACCTGGAAGGCGATGAACAGCGGTCTAACCAACACCGGAATCACGTGCCTCGAGGCGAACGGACAGAACCTTTATGCCGGAACGAGTTTAGGGCCCTATCTATCGACGACTAACGGCGCGTCGTGGGAGGCGATAGTTACAGGATTAAACAACTCTGCCGCAAACTCCCTGGCGACTAACGGCCCCTTGCTCTTTGTCGGTACGCCGAACGGTGTGTATCTTTCCATCGATAACGGAACCGCCTGGATACCGTTGAATAACGGGTTGCCGGCGGCCAACACAAATGTGATGTCCATGGCAATCCTTGGCTCCGAGGTCTTCGCAGGAATGTCGGGAGGCGGAATCTTCCGCGGCTCTTTAAGTGAAATCACCGATGTACGGGTTTCGCACACCGGCGTCCCCGGAAGGTACACGCTCTCCCAGAACTACCCAAACCCTTTCAATCCCACGACGGTTATAAGCTACCGGCTGCCTGTGCCGGGAGTCGTCAGCCTGAAAGTATATGATGTTTTGGGAAGGGAAGTTGCCACTCTGGTTGAGGGGAGACAGTCAGAAGGCAATCATCAAGTGGAATTCAACGGCTCAAGATTCGCAAGCGGTGTCTATTTCTACAGGCTGGTTTCGGACAAGTTCTCGGAAACGAAGAAGATGCTCATGCTGAAATAGTATCGCGTCAATCCTGTCACCCCGAGAACCTCACCTCATTCTAACCCTCTTACCCGGGTAATCGTCATAAAAAAAAGCGGCGACGACAAGTCTGTCGCCACCGCTGGCAAAACGAGCTGCGGAAACTCCTTTACTTTGTCATCTGCTTCGCTGCTGTGTCAGGGTTAGCCTGCATTTTCATTTGTTCCTTGAGCCTCTGGATCTGAGTGGTTATCGAGCGTTCGTTCGGGTAAAGTGCCTGGAGACTTTCAAGAAGATCGATTGATTTCTGGTACTCATTCTCCTCGCTGTAAAGGTCCATCAGTATTCTGTACGGATTGTAGTAGCTCTGGACGTCGTTGGGGTTTTCCTTGATAGCGTTCAAAGCTCCCTTCTCCACCAGCGCTGCATACTTGTGAAATTGCGGCATCGCTCCCAAGCCGTAGTATAGCCTGACAACGTCGCTCATTATTTTGTAGTCCATGGGTATGACCTCTACTGGCAGCTTGGTTTCCATGCTGTCGAGAGCTGCGATTGCCCTTGTTGTATCTGCGTGCACCGCGTAGTATTCCGCCAAACGCATGAAACCGTACCGGTAGTTTAACATGAGCATCCTGACGTTATCGTCGTAATAGATGTTCGGGTTGTTCAGGTTGGTAAAGAGAAACCCGTAGTGCGGATCGGTGTATGGGGACTTGGGCGAGTGCAGGAAGCACTGGCGCATGATCGGCTCGTTGAGAGCGTAATCTTCCATCGGTGACGAGTTCCTGGCCGGTGTCAGCTGGAGTGCCAACCCCTGCATCTGCAGGTATGGTGTCAGCCCGATGAAGTTTCCCGGTGCGACCGTGACGGCGAAAAAAACGGGACGTTTCCAAGCGTTTGTCTGGACGATGTTCTGCATAAGGAGATCCTGGGCTCTTACCGCTTGGATGTCTCCTGACTGCATCGTCGGCTTCACGGTGTATTGGATGTAGCCCGTGTTGGTGATACTTGTATCGGTGATTCCGAACTCCTGGTATACCTCCTTCGGGACGGGAAGCCTGAATGTCTGAGTCTTCCATTCGACCGGCTGGATATTTTGCAGCTGCTCGTTCGTCATGCTTATCGGAACTTTCTCCGCGCCGTGCGGGGTGTTATTCTTCAGCTGGAGATCGTACCAATCGGTGTTCGCCAGGCTCAGATTCACTATCCGGACATCGGTTCTTATCCCTAAACCTTCCTGCAAATACCATAGAGGGAAAGTATCGTTGTCACCATTCGTGAACAGGATCGCGTTCGCCTTGCACGACTGGAGGATGTTGTACGAATAATCGAATGGGGCGTAGTTGCCGTGGCGGTCGTGTGTATACAGATTCTGCGCAAACATATTCAGGGGCGCGATAGCGAAAAGCACGGCGGTGGCTCCTCCCATGATCAATGTCTTCCTCTTGTTATCTTTTAGCGCCGTCGCGATGAGGTCAAGTATACCTGATACGCCCACTCCTACCCACATGGCGAAGACGAAAAAGGATCCGACAAAGAAATAATCCCGTTCTCTCGGCTGCGGATCCTGCATGTTGAAGTAGACGACAAGTGCGACCCCCATTACCAGGAACATTGTCAGGAATGCCAGCCCGAATTTCCAATCTTTTCTGAAGTGATACCAAAGCCCAAAAAGCGCGATCAGGAACGGGATGGCGAAATACCTCGCCGGGTAACCGGCACGTCCGTCATACCATCGCGTGGGGGAGGAGATAAACGTGGCGGGCGCGTCCTGAATGTCGCCGGCCCTTCCGATGAAATTCCATTCAAGGTACCTCAAATACATGTGATCGAGCTGGTATCCGATGAAGTAATCGAAGTCCGAGGAGTATTGCTGGTAAGCGGCCTGATACTGCGGCTCGTTGCTCCATCGACGCGGCCAGAAGATCGGCTGTGAACCGTATTGGTCCCGGTTCAGGTATCCCACCATACGCTGGAGGTTGCTCGGATTGTTTTCGTTTATGGGCGGATTGGAGTTCGCTCGAATGTAGACCAATGTGTAAGTTGAATAGCCCAATATGATGAGAAGGCCCGCCATCAGGGATGTGCTGAGGATCCAGCGCCTCGCCTTCTCAGCTTTATACGCGCCATAGATCGCGGCAATCACAATACCAGGTGGGATCAACTGAATTATGAAACTGTGACTTATATCGAACGGACCGGTCTTCAAATCGCCATTGAGAATAGCTGCGAACCATTTGACAATTCCCGGATAAATTATCATGAAGGCGAGACCGGTTATGATCGCGAATCTAATAAAAGACTTCCACTCAAATTCGTTGTACTTGAAATAGATGAACAATGCTATGACGAAAAAGACCAGGAGACTCAACTGGTGGATGCCTATTGAAAGGCCCATTGCATAGGCTGCGAGGAGGAGGTACTTCTGACTTCTCAGTCCTCAG
>JAJYOS010000491.1 GCA_021796055.1 Bacteroidota bacterium | reverse complement strand
TCTCGACTCAAAGGAGACCTTTTTGAAAATATCAACCCGCCCAAAAAGAACAGATTCCGGTGATTAACGGGCGACGCTAAAACCTTTCATTCAAGCCATATTCTGTTACAATTCCGTAACGCCCATCATTTGCCGTATTAGAAATCCCTCATAACAGAACGTTTGAGCCTGCCACTGACCGGCACGCCTGTTGCCCTTCTTCTGAGTGAACATGAAAAACATGAATGGAATACGGCTTTCAAGGAAATCAGAAATGACCAACAAGAGCCGTGCTCGTCGTGGTGAAACAGGTATTCGCAGCATCGCAATCTTGAAGAAGACGTTGGTATTAGCGGTCATATTTTTCGGTGTAAGCGCGACATCTTTTGCCCAGAACAGCGCCAACACGAGTGTAACGATAAACGCAACTGTAATTCAGGGGCTGACTCTTGCGGTCTCAGGCGGACCTCTTAATTTCGGGACGATCGTGGCCGGCACCACCCCGGCCGCGATAAGTGCCCAGAGCAGCACCGTTACGTTCACGGTGACAGGTAACGGTGGAAGCTCCGTCACAGTGACATATTCGGGCGTGACCTTGAACGGTCCAAGCGGCGCGACGCTTCCGTTCACACCAAGTGTTTCCGGATCCGCTTCATCGGGCGGTCAGGGATCCTCTACAAGTGTTTCCTCGGGCTCAACTATCACTCTCAGCGGCTCCACAGGCAGTGCCGGCAACTACTATCTGTGGCTGGGAGGTAGTCTGGGTTCCATTCCATCGAACCAAACCCCGGGCAGTTACAGCGGCACTTTTACAATGTCCGTGAATTACTGATATCCCGGTCTCTCCTCTCTCTCCTGCTCCCGGAGGCCCGGCCAATTCGCCGGGCCTCTTTATTTGTCCAGGTATATGTACCTGATATATCCGTTCCAACAGACACTTCTCGATCAGGTGCCGGCCGACACCTGGCGGGCGCTCATGAACGTTTGACGATTTCCCATTTAATTCTTTGAATATGAAACGCTCAGATATGATATTTTTGTTAGATAAGTAGAGTACGTCGAAAATGCGTGCATAAACGCAGTTTTGTCCAACGAGGAGAACATCATGCGCATCGGTATAGCCTGCGATCACGGAGGATTCAATCTGAAACAGGAAATGAAGATCCGGCTTAAGACTCTCAACTTCGACATAATCGACTTCGGCGCTTCGGCGATGGACGATGACGATGATTATCCCGATTACGTTGTCCCGCTCGGTAAGGCTGTATCTGCCAAGGAAGTAGAGCGGGGGATTGCGATATGCGGAAGCGGAGTCGGCGCCTCTGTAGCCGTAAACAAGATAGAAGGAGTGCGTGGAGCTCTGATACACGATTGTTTTTCGGCACACCAGGGCGTCGAAGATGACGATATAAATGTTATATGTCTGGGAGGCAGAGTTCTCGGAAATGAGCTCGCATGGGAAATCGTGAGGACATTTCTCGGTGCTTCCTTTAGCGGAGCCGAGAGGCATAGGCGTCGCCTTGCGAAGGTGGCCGTGCTGGATCACAAGGAGAGCGGTCGATGAAGATTAATCCGTTATTGAATCTTGAGAAACTGGGTCAGAGTATCTGGATGGACTTTATCCGGAGAGACATGATCATCTCCGGCGAGCTTGAGAGGCGGATAAGCGGCGACGGTATATCGGGAATCACGTCCAACCCTTCAATATTCGAAAAGGCCATAGCGGGGAGCCACGATTATGACGAAGCGGTCCGGGCTCTTGCCCTTGAAGGGAAATCTGTGGAGGATATTTACCGCACACTGGCAATCGAGGATATCAGGCGTGCCGCCGACGTCTTCCTCCCTTTGTATGAGAGAACCAAAGGGGCGGATGGATATGTCAGTCTCGAAGTGTCCCCCATGTTTGCGCACGATGCGACGGGGACTGTCGCGCAGGCCCACGAGTTATGGGAGTCCATAAAGCGGCCTAACGTGTATATCAAAGTTCCGGCGACCAGGGAAGGATTGGATGCGGTTCGGCGGCTCATATCCGACGGTGTAAACGTGAATATTACACTGCTTTTCAGCCTCCTGCGTTACAGGGAAGTGGTGGAAGCATATCTCTCGGGGCTCGAGGCCAGGGTCGCAAAAGGATTGAGCATCGAAGGCGTTTCCTCGGTGGCAAGCTTCTTTCTTAGCAGGATCGATCTGGTCGTTGATAAGGTTTGTGAAGAAAAAATCTGGAAGCAGGGACCGGATACTTCGGAAGCTGTGAGAGCGAGGGGACAGGTTGCCATCGCGAGCGCCAAGATCGCCTATGAGACCTTTACTGAGGTCTTCGAAAGCGACCGCTTCAAGAAACTTGCTGCAACGGGAGCTAGAAAGCAGAGGCTTCTTTGGGCGAGCACGAGCACGAAAAATCCCGCGTATACCGACGTGAAATACGTGGAAGCGCTCATCGGGCCGGAAACAATAAACACGCTTCCGCTGGAAACGCTCAATGCCTATCGGGACCACGGTGAGCCTTCGGCGCGACTCGAGATCGATATCGAGGGTGCACGCAGAGTTCTGGAACACCTTCCGCTCCTCGGGATCGACCTGAATACGGTCACCGCGCGACTGGAAGACGAAGGTGTGAAGAAGTTTGCAGACGCTTATGACGGACTGCTCAAGGCTTTGGCGGCCAAGAGAGTAGCAGCGCTTCAGGAACCGGTAGACTATCAGAGGTTCTCGCTCAGCACGCTCGATAAACATGTTAGGGAGCGAATGGCTGTGCTGGAAAAAGACAATTTCCCCGAGCGGTTGTGGCAGAAGGATGCTGCCCTCTGGAAGGCTGACGAGTCGAGCGTGAAGACAATAAAGAATTCCCTCGGCTGGCTCCATGTGGCCGAAAAGATTGAAGAAGTCGTCGGAGATTTGACCGAGTTTGTCTCCGAGGTAAAGGGGCTTGGTTTCAAACAGGTGGTCCATATGGGGATGGGCGGTAGCAGCCTGGCGCCCCTTGTGTTGCAGGAGTCATTCGGTGTGCCGGAAGGAGGCATCCCGTTGATCGTCCTGGATACAACCGACCCCGCCACTATCTTGAAAATCGAGGAGGAAGTACCTCTTGCCGATACCCTCTTCATCGTGGCAAGCAAATCCGGCACAACTGCGGAACCGAACGCTTTCTCGGACTATTTTTACAGCAAGGTGAAAGGGCTGAAGGGAATATATGCCGGCGGCAATTTCGTGGCTATTACCGATCCGGGATCCAAACTGATCGATGTCGCCAAGGAGAGGCGGTTCAGACGTACCTTTCTGAATTTCGCTGATATCGGCGGTCGGTACTCGGCCCTCTCCTATTTCGGTCTTGTTCCTGCCGCTCTCCTCGGTGTGAATGTACCGGAGTTCATCACGAGAGCCCTTCGCATGGCCCGCGCCTGCGATTCGTGTGTTGCGGTCGAGAAGAACCCCGGTGTGGCTCTCGGGGCGACTATGGGAGAACTGGCACGCAGGGGAAAGGACAAAGTCGCGTTCATCGTCTCGAAGAAAATCGGGACTCTCGGTTTGTGGCTCGAGCAGCTCATCGCGGAGAGCACGGGAAAAGAAGGGAAGGGAATCCTCCCGGTAAGCGATGAGCCGGTGCTGGAACCGCAGGACTACGGACAGGACAGGCTCTTCGCGTACATCAAGTTGAAAGGGACGGCAGACGCCGAGCTCGATGACCGCGTAAGAAAATTGAGCGATGCCGGACATCCCGTCGTTACCATAGAGATGTCCGACCTGTACGATCTCGCGCAGGAGTTTTTCAGATGGGAGATCGCGACTGCTACCGCCGGTGCGATCATCGGAATTAACGCGTTCGATCAGCCCAACGTGCAGGAAAGCAAAGACAACACGAACAGGCTCCTCGCCGAAGTGCGCGATAACGGGAAATTGCCGGAAGAGACAGCGACCACCGTGGATGGGAATATTAAAGTGTTCGGAAAAGTCGCTGGAAGAACGCTTTCTGAAGTTCTCAAGGCTTTCTTCGCTCTCTCCAAACCGGGCGACTACGTCCCGTTTATGGCTTATCTCCCCTCAAGCAATCAAGTGGACAATCGTTTGGCTTCGATTCGTGCGACAATCCTCAAAGCCCGGCGTCTCACTACGACGTTCGGCTACGGGCCCCGCTTTCTCCACTCGACGGGCCAGTATCATAAGGGGGGACCGAATACCGGATTATTTATCCAGCTGACCGCGAACGATCTCGTCGACGCACCTCTGCCCGGACAACCGTACAGCTTCTCGATATTCAAGAGAGCCCAGGCATTCGGTGACATGGAGGCTCTGAAGAAACACGACAGGCGGGCAATACGGATCGACTTGGGAGACGATGTGACCGGCGGACTCGACAAGCTGGAACAGGCTGTTAAAAGCGCTCTCGGCAAATAGCCCGGGATAACTTCCTGCGCAGCCGAAGATTAATTAGCGGAGGAGCACCATGGGAGATACGAGAGTTCCGTCGACTCTTTTCCTCGACATCGGCGGTGTGTTGCTGACCAACGGATGGGACCACCATTCACGCCGGGCCGCAGCGGAGAAGTTCGGCCTGGATTACGAAGAGCTGAACGAACGACATCACCTCACTTACGACACCTACGAATCCGGCAAACTCAGTTTGAAAGAATATCTCGACCGGATTGTTTTCTACGACAAAAGGGATTTCACATTCGAAGATTTCAGGACGTTTATGTTCCTGCAATCGCAGCCGTTCCCGGACATGATTGAACTTGTAAGAACACTCAAGAAGAAGTACAGGCTCAAGATAGGGGTGATCAGCAATGAAGGCCGGGAAGTGAACGAATACCGGATAACCAACTTCCGCTTGGCTGATTTTGTGGATTTCTTCGTGTCCTCCTGTTTTGTCCACATCAGAAAACCGGACAGGGATATTTACCGAATCGCCCTCGATGTTGCTCACGTTTCCCCGGAAGAATCGGTGTATGTCGACGACCGCGCGATGTTCGCTCAAGTAGCGTCCGGGCTGGGTTTGAACGCGATAACCCACACCGGTTTTAAGGCGACAAAATCCGCCCTTGCACTGTTAGGCCTCGCGTATTGATTTGCAATTCTCCATTCGGGTCGACATATCGCCGAACGGAATTCCCGGAATACGCACCCTTTGCGGGAGAGTGGCCATTACGTCAGATTGGATGTTGTTTAGCAGTCCGATAAATTTCGCTTGGATGATCATCTCATTCACCGCAAACGGCTTCAAGACGACATGAAACCCGGCAACAAAATTCTTTGGGAAATTCCTATCTTCGCGAAATTGAGCGAAGATGAGCTGGGGATGATCAAAAAGATCGGCGCCGTCAAGCGGTTTCAGAGGGACCGGATAATCTTCCTTGAAGGTGAAGAGTTCACTGGTTTCTTCATCATTTTGAACGGTTCCGTGAAGGTTTACAAGCTCTCAGCCGACGGTGAAGAGACGGTGCTTCACATACTCAAGTCATACCGCAGTTTTGCCGAAGCTCCGGTTTTCACAGGCACAGGCGTCTATCCGGCGTGCGC
>JAJYOS010000490.1 GCA_021796055.1 Bacteroidota bacterium | reverse complement strand
TATGGGATTTGTCTTAGCGGTCACATATCCTCAGGCAGGTAACCTCGGCGGCGGGGGCTACTACATGATACATCTGAGCAACGGCGAAAACTACGCGATCGACGCCCGGGAGACCGCGCCTTCCCGCGCATCCCGCGACATGTATCTAGACAGTTCCGAAAACGTCGACACCCACAAAGAGCTTATCGGTGGGCTTTCCGTCGGTGTCCCAGGGAACGTTGACGGACTCCTCCTTGCTGAAAAGAAATTCGGAAGGCTTCCTCTCGCGAAAGTGATGCAACCCGCCATCGAACTCGCAAAGAAGGGGTTCCGGGTGAGCTATGCGCTGGCCGATGTGCTGAAAAGAGATGAGGGAAGACTCTCACTCTATCCGACGACGATGCGGTACTTCTCGAAGGATGGCCACATGTATACGGCAGGTGAATTGCTCGTACAGAAAGATCTGGCAGGCGTACTGGAGAAGATCGCCAAAGAGGGACGCGATGGATTTTATGAGGGGAGGATACCGGAGCTCATCGCGAGAGAAGACCAGGAAACCGGCGGGGTCATCACGCCAAAGGACGTGGAGCATTATCACGCAGAGATGAAGAGACCAATCAGCGTGGATTACCGCGGTTACGAAGTTCTGAGCATGCCGCCGTCCAGTTCAGGCGGAGTATGCCTCTCAGAAGAGCTTAATATCCTTTCCAATTTCGACCTGTCAAAATATGGTTACGGCGCATCGCAGAGCCTGCATTATGAGATCGAGGCTATGAGGCGGTCGTTCGCGGATAGGGACAAATATCTCGGCGATGTCGACTTCGTGTCAGTTCCGCTGAAAAGACTTCTGTCTAAAGCTTACGCCGATAGTCTAGCGCGGGAGATAGATCCTTTCAGCGCTACTCCTAGTATTGACATCTACCCGGATCTGATTCATCCGCCGCATGAGGGGACGCATACTACTCACTATTCCGTCATCGATGGCGAAGGAAACGCAGTGAGTGTTACCACGACGTTAAACAGTTACTTCGGCTCGATGGTCGTGGTGAATGGCGCGGGATTTTTCCTGAACAATGAAATGGACGACTTCAGCGCGAAACCTGGCACTCCGAATCAGTTCGGCGCGATCGGCGGCTACGCTAATTCTATAGAGGCCGGAAAAAGGATGTTGAGCTCGATGACCCCGACGATCGTTCTAAGAGATGGAAAGCCATTTCTCATCCTTGGGTCGCCAGGTGGTACGACAATCATAAATGCCGTCTTGCAGGTAATCCTAAACGTCATTGATTACCATATGCCTCTCGCCAGCGCCGTCGAGGCTGGAAGGATTCAGATGCAATGGGTGCCGGACGTCGTTTATTACGAACCGGACGCGCTTGTATATGACGTCAAAAAGAGTCTTATTTCACGAGGCTACCGACTTGAACCGCGCGAATATATTGGAGAGGTAGAAACAATACTCGTGACGCCTTATGGCTACGAGGGGGTTGCCGACCCGCGCGGACCGGGCGATGCGGAAGGGTACTGAAAAACGAAGGTGGAGATATAAGACAATTCCGGTGGAACTACCTGCAGTAGTCTTACCAGTTTGCGGTGAAGGACAATTCCATTGGGGCACCGTAATGGTCACATTTCTTTCTTGTCCATATCATCAAATGTGCGATCACGCGGATGCTTAAGCGATTAATCACGACGCTAATGAAGAACTTTGAACTCTATTGGTAGCGTGGGAGAAGTGCAGCCTCGCGCCAGATATCGCGTATGGAATTGGCGATAAATAGTGATGCAGCGAACTGAGAAAGGGCAATCTTCCATTTACTTCGTAAAAACGTTCTTGGCGATAACACGCGGGTAATTGGCATGGGAAAAAGGCTTGGAGGTGTGGCGGGCCTATGAGTGGGTATTGATTGGCAGACTGACTAGTAGTATACTTGAACTGCTTAGTTCATAAATTAGAACAGTTGGTAGCATGGGATCGAGAAAAGAAAGGGAAACTGAATTTCGTCGGAAGGCGATTGTCGATGCCGCCAGGGAAGTGTTTTCCGAAAATGGCTACGACGGTACGACAATTGACAGCGTTGCTGCGAAGTCAGAATTTGCGAAGGCGACGCTTTATAAATTCTTCCGCACGAAAGAAGAACTCTACATGAGCGTCGTTGAGGATGTGTTTATTGAGATCAACGACATTGCTGAGGCGGCAATGCGCGAGAACATTCCGGTAAGGGAAAAGTTCGGCTTGTTTGTCAGAAGGCTTATAACTCATTTTTCGGAGCATGCCGATTTTTTCCGCCTCCTGATGAGGGAAGTTGGGAGGGTAAACATGGGAGGTTGGAGGGGAAGTCCTCACGCTCTCATACATGAGAAGCTGAATGAAATACTTGCCAGCGAGTTGGAACGCGGAATCAAACTCAAGCAGGTTAGAAAGATAGATACTCTTCGTTCTGCGCAGGTATTCAATCATATGGTCTATGCGTATCACATGAACAACCTTTTCCACGAGCACGATGAAAATATGAAAAATGACGCAGTGGATTTTCTTGTCACCGTATTCTTTGATGGGATCGGAATGGGAGATGGAAGAAAATGAAAAAGAAATACGTCGTCTTTGGATCGCTCGCGGGGCTACTCGTGCTGTTCGCGCTCTATCGCTCATTCTTCGTACATCCGAAGGTCAATGTCAGCAGGGTGCAACGCGGCAACCTGTTGACGGTAATATACGCCACAGGTAACGTGAATGCCGACTCAACCGCTACTTTGCGCTCTGAGGCGGGCGGGATCGTTACGTATGTCGGCACGCATGAGGGAATGCGCGTGCGACGCGGCGAAGTGCTCCTTAGGACCGACGACAGCGACGACCTACTAAGAGTTGAGCAGGCAGAGACGAATCTCCAGTCCGCCCAAGTAGACCTGCAGGATAAGCTCCGGAACCTGCAACGCAACGAGGCTCTTTATAAAAGCCGCAGCGTCACGCATAAGGATCTCGACGATGCGAAGACCGCCGCCGACCTCGCTGAGATCTCAATGCGCCAAAGTAAGATTGCTCTCGACATAGCTAAGGAACAGTTGTCGAAAACCACCGTGGCGGCTCCCTTTTCAGGTGTAATAATATCTTCCGCCGCGAAGCTTGGCGATTACCTATTGCCTAACGGAGTTTGTTTCCAGATGATTTCGCCCAGCTCGATATTGGTTGACGCCGAAGTTGACGAGCAGGACTTCGCGAACGTGCGAAACGGAGAAAGGTGCGCGGTCGCCTTCGACGCTTACGGGGACAGGAAGTTCGACGGGTATGTTTATAGGATTGTGCCCAAGACAAACGAGTCAACGAAGACTTCAAAGGTATTCATAAGGCTGCTCGATCCGCCTACAAATCTCAATGTCGGAATGACCGCGACTGTGAACATAGTGGCGAACGAACTTCGCGACGTCCTCCTTGTGCCGCGAACTGCCGTCGTGCAGTTGCCGGAATCAAACGTGGTCTATGCGGTTGGAGGAGGAAAAGTCAAAACTCTCAGAGTTAGTCTCGGGGCTACTGACGGAAAGCTTACTGAAATACTGGGCGGCAATATTCGCCCGGGAATGGAAATTATTTCGGAGCCTGGTCCAGACATCAAGAACGGCATGAGCGTGCAAGTGGCGAACTGATGGTCGACAGGATCAAATTCATACTCGATATTGCGTTTCGGCATCTAACAGGAAAGAAACGCCAGACCGGACTCGTTGTCGCGGGTGTGGCGGTTGGGTCGATGGTGATGATACTGACTTTCGGCCTGGCCGAGGGTATCATCACCGAGATAGAAGAGAAGATCATCGACATATCTCCGCTGATCACTGTTAAGGGAGAAAAGGTACAAGTAAAACAAAGACTTCTTTTCGAGTCTCCGAAGAATTCTCCAGATCACTATGAGATTGTTTCGCGGATAATTCCCGACGACAAAAAGGAAGTGAAACCCTATACCGAGGTCGTATCGCTGGTTGAAAAACTTCCTGGAGTAAACGCAGTCTCGCCTTTCGTAGCTACACGTGGAGTGCTCCGCTATTCCACTTTGACGCGTCCTTGCTTTGTGAAGGGGGTAATCCCGGCGCGGGAAGCGCTCATTGGAAAGCTAAAGAAGAACGTGGTGACGGGAAGCCTCGATGAGTTGGCTTACACAAAGAACGGAATTCTACTGGGCGATGGTCTTGCGCGGAAGATTAAAGCTAGCTATCATGACCTCATCAACTTTACCGGACAAAATGGTAAGGTATATAATTTGGTCGTAGTTGGCACGTTCGCGAGCGGGTTCGGTGCAGTGGACGACAACGATGCTTTCATTAATCTTCACCTGGCACAAATTATAAACGGTTTTCCGGAAAACGCAGTCTCAGCCGTTGGGATACATACTACTTCACCAACGATAGTCAACAGCCTCGCCGTGGAGATAAGCCGTCTAACGGGATATAAAACCGAAACCTGGGAAGAAGCGAACGCCAATCTCCTGTCACTATTCCAGAGAAACAACAACATTACCTTCTTCCTTGTCATCTTTGTCTTCGTTGTCGCAGGATTCGGAATAGCCAACGTCCTTATCACCATCGTCCTTCAGAAACAGCGCGACATTGCTGTCCTGAAATCTTTCGGGGTTAGCATACGATCGCTCGAGATGGTCTTCCTCGCAGAAGGAATGGTGCTTGGAATTACGGGCGCTTTGATCGGCTGCATCGCGGGTCACTATCTTACCAACCTCATTTCAGCGCTACCGATCTCGTACGGCCCGAGCGCCGTGGTGAGGGGGAAGCACATAGTCACAGTTCAGAAGCCGATGTATTTCTTCGTCACCTCCCTCTTTGCCATCCTCGTTAGCGCAATATCGGCATACGGACCGGCCCGGCGCGCCGCGCGTCTAAAACCGGTTGATATCCTAAGGGCTTAATTATGATCATCAACCGCCATCTTGTGACGATCGCTTTCAGGCAACTCCAAAATCGGAGGCGTCAAACGTTTCTGACGCTTCTGGGCATCAGCGTGGGAGTGATGGTTCTTATCACGGCAGTCTCTCTGATGGATGGCCTGCTGCAGAGTTTCATACAAAAGATTGTTGACATAGCGCCGCATGTAATAGTCTCAGGGGAGAGGGTAAAGTCTCCGGTTCCTGACCAGCTGATAGTTTCAGGTAATGGCAACCACGTCGTTTTCGTTAAGAAGGTTAACCGAGAAAGACAGGATGTTATCAAGAACTATCCAAGGATGGAAAGCCTTATCAAAAGCGATTCTCTCGTCCAGGTAGTTACGCCATTGGTCTCAATGGATGTAATCGGTATGTTTGGGACGATTTCACAGCCGGTACAACTCTTTGGGATTGTCCCTTTCACAGAAAACGAAATTGAGAAGTTTTCCAACAGCATGGTGAGCGGAAAATTCGACGCGCTCGGCAGGACTCCCGATGGTATCATGCTTGGTACGACTGTCGCGAAGGACTTCACGGCGCGTGTGGGCGACAGGATGCGTATAGTCTCGCAGTCAGGTGTGATCTACAGCGTGATACTCCCGG
>JAJYOS010000489.1 GCA_021796055.1 Bacteroidota bacterium | reverse complement strand
ACGTCCGGGTACTCCTGCGGTGTGTTTTCAGCATCCGGACCGAGGAGTTTCTCTTCGCAGCCGATTATTAATACCGACGCAAGAATTATCGTGACAATATTCTTCATTTTTGTTTCCTGACATTCATTATCGACGAACGCTAATAGCCGGGGAAAAGCACCCTCTCCTTGATCGAAGCGGATGAATTTGCCGGGTTAGAAGGCATAGAAGAATCCCACCCGGAAATCGTTCATGTACATACTGATGTCCTGCGGCGTCCCGTAGAACGAATAAGAAAATTCGTAGCTCAGTTGAAGATTAAAATCTCCCGCGAGCGGCCTCTGGTAAATGAGAATGGTATTCACGGAGGAATTCTTCAGGAACGATTCGGTCGTGCCGAAATCCTTTATCTTCCAGTCGTTCTCGGTGTAGCTGTAATCACCGCTCGACGAGTATTGCGGGCGGGATACGTTGCTGACGACCGGAAAGAAAGCAAACAACGAAACCGATTCGCGATATGCAGGAGTGTAATCGACAAGTAATGAGAGGTCCAGCGAGTGGCTCCAGTACCATGAAGAAATCGCCCTCCCGCTGAAATTCCCCGACAGGGAATAGTAATAATCCGACGCACAAAAAAATGAGCTCAACGAGCCGCCGAGAAACAATCTGAGATCTTCGCTGAAGCGGAGGACCGAATGGAGGTACGAATATCTTACCCTCCCGCGCCAGTTATCAGTGTTAAAGTTGCCGTTGGTTGCGGAAAGGTTATCGCTGTAAAAGGATGCCTCGGCGTACTGCACATTCTCGTTCGCCTTGTAAACAAGTTCTAACGCCGGGGCGATTCCGACGCTTCTGAAAATTAGCGGAGACGCGTGAATGTCTTCAATGTGGAAGTCGCTCCCGCCAAAGCTCCCGCCTAAATAGAATTCCCCGCCGGTTTGCGCGATCGCAAATTGAAAAGCTGAAAGCAAAAATACGGGTAAAAATAGTGTGATCGTTTTAGTCTTCATCCGAAAGCCATCCGATTTTGTTTACCTTCCCTCGCGTTGAGTCCATTGAAGAGCCACCCTTCATGACCGCCAGCTCTTCCCTATCGGAAGAACTGCCAAACGAGTGCGGTTGGTGCTTCGGTGACGATAATAGATTGGATTAACAGCCCTGCAGATGAATATGGCATGCCGCGGTGAGAGTTCCAATCACGTCTTGCCCTGTCGGATGTGGCTTACGATGCGATTACCAGCTAATATACGTAAAGGGAACCCGCATAGAATAAGAGGTCGTGCATGAATAAAACTGTCAGGCAAATTCGGAGGATCGCCGTTGCCGTTTTCGGTTTTACGCTCCTCTTGGCTGGTGTGGCGATGCTAGTCCTCCCCGGCCCGGCGATAATTGTAATACCTCTTGCCCTGACTATTCTCGCGACGGAGTTCTTGTGGGCGAGAAGGCTGCTCGAAAAGGTGAAAGGGAAGATGAAACGGAAGAGATGACGCATCCGGGCTGGGGCAATTCCCGGCCGCTCTGCCCTACCACTTCCCATTTACAATAGCGAGAACTGTTGTCGCGGACACCTCAATTTCTGTGGCAAGCGGGCGGGATATAATACGGTTTGGTTGGAGGTAGTCTTCGGTCATCATTCTTTCCGCAGCAGTAGCAGCAAGCCTCCCTTTGAGTTTCCTCACCCATCCTCGACGCCTTTTCATCGGGGTCCGACGAACCGGTTGCCGTTGAAGTGAATCATGTGATCGGGGAAATCAGCCAACCAGACTTCGGTCTCCCACGCTATGTCGCCGGTATGTCTCTTGAACTCCTTGAAGTCGGGAAACGCTGTCACATATACTTTTCCAGCCTTACAGTTCGCAAGAAGACCCTCAAGTTCAATAACGCGTTTAGGTGATACCGGCCCGTGCGAAGTGACCGCCTCGATCAGAAAAAGCCATTTCCGCTTCTTATCATAGAGTACCACATCCGGAAATTTGTTGTGCTGGTCGAATGATACGCCAAGGCTCTTCAATCCATTCGCATCGCAGTATAGATCTTTGTTAGCGGTGTCGCCGACAAAAAGGAGAGTGCTGCCTGGCGCGAACCTCGGAGCAAATTGTTCAATGATTGCTATCTGAAGCTCGTTGTGCTTTCCGGGAGAAAAGTTGAGTCCGGCACCGTTAGTAAGTATGAGAGAAAGCATCTTAACCTTTCGCTGGCCGGAATATTTCTGGCGAAGGCTCCCAAACCTCTTCTTGAATTTACCGAGCTCCTCCTTCCAATTCTCTGTTCCATAAGCTTGTACGGCTCTCAATGCCTCGGTTGTCAGCCTATAATGGTTATCCTTACTATTGGTTGGTAAACCAGGTTCATCGGGGTTATGGTCGACGACCCCGGCCTGAACAAATTGATGGAGCGTTTGGCGTCTGAATGTCTCGCGCGAATTCTCCGCGTAGTGCCTTCCGTAATGCTCTGCGATGAAGCGCATAACACCGGGATACTTGGGGTTCCTCCTGTTTCCTACAACGGACATGCTTGCCTGTCTAGCCTGAGACCATTTATCTGTTCTCTTGACATTACACAACGCTAAAAGCGTAAGCGCCGAACGCTCGTTCTGCTGTTTTCGTGGAAGTCCTAAGGCTTCCAGTATCTTCTTGGCTTCTTCGAGTTTGCTCATGCCGATGCGACTTCCTCTTGGTTAAGAAACTCTGCTACCGCTAAACTCGCGCTCGATTCTGAAAAATCGTTGTGCCCGATTATCCGGTTGCCAATTTCTTTAATTGTCTCTAACGGTGGCAGCGGCATTTCCCTCAATTCGGTCGCACTTACATTTACGTTTCCGTTAAACGTCCTGAAATAGGTATCGAAGAGCTTGCTGTTCAAAAGTGCCGCAAGACCAACAGCCTCACTTCTCTCCAGATTCCCCTTGGTACGGTAGATATAATTCACCTTGTTCTCGACTCCAATGTATTCTGGCATATTAGGATTAACAAAATATGGAGCGGCGATCAACCGACTCCTGTCATCCTTCGCACTGAACCGCCGCAGCAGCACGTAGTTGCAATTCGGAATGAGCACCGGCTCGCTCGCCTGGCAAATCTCTATATACTGACCTTTGCCGACCTTATGAACCGGCCATTCGATGTTCATCTTAATGACGTTGTGCAGCCAGTAAAGAGGGGCTAAAACGACGTTACCGTTTTCAAATCTGTCCCGGATGAATTTCCGCGCCCTGAAAGCAACGACAGGTCCGGTGGATATCTCGATGCCGTAGTCTCTCAATCGGTGACTCCAGCTTCTGAAGAGGTTGATAACGTTTTCTTCCGCACCGCTAACGGGCAGGTGCAATATCTTCTCACGAGAGTTCAAGTCGATCAATTGAGATTGCGGATATGCCTTCTCGCTCGAAGGATCCAGGTTCCTCAATCCATGCGAAGAGGAAACTATGATTTCAGGGGCCGGTGCATTCTGCTTCAATGGCGTTGCCTTCATGATGAGGAGTTCCTGAAGGACCTCATCACGGCTGAATGTTTCCTTGCGGGAAGCGAACAGGTGGATTCGAGTCACCTGCACGTTCGACAAAAAGAAGTCGCGGAAAGCTCTGAAATAATTTCCGGATGCAAAACTCCTCGGTGTGATAAAAACGAACTCACCGTCATCGCTCAGCAGCTTGGAAGCGACAGCCATGAAGAGGGCATAAATATTCGGCTGCCCGCTGACAACGCTCGCAGAGGCTTTTGCTCTTGGGTCTTCTTTCGAGAGTTTGAAATATGGCGGATTGGCAATGACATAATCGAATCGTCCGGCGTGCGGCCGGTTAAAGAGACTCATGGTGCGACTGTCTTCAAAGACGTGGCGGTTTTCGAGTATGAAGTCTTTTGACACGATCTCGAACCCGAGCTCGATGCTTCTGCTTCCAAGCCAAACTTTAAGGTACTCGAGCGCCTTGTAAGCGTACGGCTGAATTTCTCTGTCTGTCTCGTAGGCAGTTATCTGAATTGAGCTCAGACTCTCAGACTTACCAACGAGCTTCTCCACGAGCGCACAAGCCAGGATAGCTGTACCGCAACCTGGATCCAGAATGCGAATTGAGTCCTTCGGCGTACCGGCCATTCCCCCCATGAAACGTGCGATTGCAGTTGGTGTGAAGAACTGTCCGTTTTCCTTCTTGTGGATCTTGGTAACATCGGCAGAGTATTGAGTTCCCAATCTGTCCGCAAACTCAGTAGGGAGCTCGTCTTCAAACGGCGCTATATCATGAATCTCCATCACGGTAAAAAGTTAACACGCAACTTAAGCGTGAACAAGTGGCAAGGCCGATACCGGGCGAACGAAATGGCGGCTTCAAATTGTTACTTTGCGGATGAACATGACTAAGTGATTTTGGCTTAATCTCGTTCGGGTTTCTGGCAACTTTCAGATCGGCGGAATATCTTTCTCCATATGAAAGAGAGGAACGGTCATTCATCGTCGGCTTTCCCGCTGGGCGCAAGACGTATCCAGTTGCTTGAAGGGTTTATTGCTCGAGGAAAGGGAAAATTGATTATGGGCGACACGGCAGGTAAAAGTGAACACATCACTCTGAATTTGCTGACTCAATCAGATATCATGGACGTACACCGGACTTGGATTGATGAGAAGAAAGAACGCCAAGAGCAGACCCTCTTCGCAATCAAATCGAGCGATCTACTGTCAGGACTCATGGAAGCAAGCAACGCGTTACCGCAAATTTTCCCAAGGTTGAGACTGTTACGTCCCGTTTGGCTACATCGCCACTCCGTAGTATTTCAGTCAGTCCCGAATCTTGATAGCCACAGCACGGAAGAATTCTGGTCAACTGGAAGTAAGCGGACGGCGGTCATCAATATCCAGAGGCTATCCAACCGGATGACCGTCACCGAAAGCATACAGGACTTGTACCGTTCAACCGAGAGCTTCTGGTACCTCTGGACTGCCGGGAGATTGAATCCTCGGTTGCTGGGGATCGCATTCAAAAGCAGCGAGTCCGCCGCAACGTCTCAGTTCATTCACTGGATCGCAATTAGAGACTTGGAGACATTCATTCAAAGTGCTCAGGTGCTTTTCATTGATCTGTTGCGTAAATATGAAATACCCAAAGATGAGTATCACAAATATTCATTTCTGACCCATCCATCCTGATAAGCATCCGCTCACTTTGAACATCCTTCTACCTTCGCAGGATCACCTCGTTGTCTTGCCCCTTCCGAATGCTAACCTCCACTGTCCTCACCTCTTTATCAATCTTCGCGTCCGCCCTCTTCCCGTTCACTTTAAGTTCCCCTTTTGGCACTACATTGTAAAAGACGACGCGCGCGTCGCATCCAAGCGGTGGCACGGTTACATGGATCCGGTTTCCTGCCTCAGAGATACTTATCTGCCTGACGCTGTCGTTCGAGAAACGATCCACGTACGTGAAGCTGTTCGAGAAATCCTTCTTCCCCGGAAACGCGTTTATGATGACTTCGGGCTTCGCATTCCGGTCCCAGCGGACGGAATTGCCCTTCAGCCAGTTTTTCCCCGTCCGATCCGGCA
>JAJYOS010000488.1 GCA_021796055.1 Bacteroidota bacterium | reverse complement strand
AAAGTACACGGCAAAGGCAATATCTCCCGATGAGATAGAGTCGGACTACCGAAGCAACTATCATATAAAGACGCCTGAAGAGATGCAGATAAAGTTCAGCATAAACGGCGCCGACAATGAAGCTCCTCCAGGACAGAATCACACTCTCATAATCGACTCCAGACGTAACGCCTACGAACCGCAGACATATGTCTTCGGATCATTCCCGGCTAACGCTGGTTCGGCTAAGAGAGGCGACACGCCTGCATATCTTTCCCGGGACACAAGAGTGACAATCCGGCTGGATATGAGGCACGTCATCGCAACGATGAAGAAGGTTGGATATTTTACTACGTTTGACGGACGAAGACTTTCGGCGGCCGATTTCAAGGGGGTTTACATAGCCGGCAATACACTTCCGCTTTCATGGGATTTTCAAGGACTTTCGCATGAACCACAGTTTGCTCTTCACGATTCCGCGGGAACCGGAATTTACAAGGTCACGATTCTTTTCAGGAAGGAGCAATATCCGGGACTCTCACGACCGAAAGTGAGGAAATGGGCGCTTTCCAGGGATATTTCCGGCTATCCAATCTACCATTCCGGCTCGGTCCTCTCGGAGGCTCTCTACAACAAGTCGCTTGAGGAGATGCTTCAGGATATCAGGCCTGACGGAGCTTTCATGGCGGGCGCTATGTGGCCGGGCGTTTGGACGAGGGATGCGAGTTACAGCGGATTGCTGTCACTGGCAATATTGAATCCCGATGCCGTCAGGACGAGTCTCCTCAAAAAAGTCAATAACGACCGGATCATTCAGGACACTGGTACGGGCGGATCATGGCCGGTATCCTCAGACCGGATGGTCTGGACTTTAGCCGCCTGGGAGGTCTACAAAGTCACCGGGGATACAACCTGGCTCGAGAAGTCGTACAACATTGTGAGAAACTCTGCGATGGATGATCTTCATACTCTGGTCGACCCGAAGACAGGCCTATTCCACGGAGAGTCTTCTTTCCTTGATTGGAGGGAGCAGACCTATCCGAAATGGATGGATCCCAGGGATATTTTTGACTCCGAAGACCTTAGTACGAATGCTGTCCACTACGAGACTTATCGGATTCTTGCGAAGATGGCAAAAGCTCTTGGCGAGTCGCCGGCGCTTTACCTGAAAACTGCGAGACGGATAAGGGAAGGAATAAACCGGTATCTATGGATAGAGCGGAAGGGATACTACGGCCAGTATCTGTATGGGCGGAATTTTCAATCACTCTCTACGCGGTCTGAATCGCTTGGCGAGGCCCTCTGTGTCCTATTCGGGATCGCCGGCCCGGCGCGGGCGGCGAAAGTAATCAGCAATACACCGGTCACCCGGTTTGGAATAACCTGTATCTACCCGCAGACGCCAGGCCTTGCTCCCTATCACGACGATGCCGTTTGGCCGTTTGTCGAATCATATTGGGCTTGGGCCTCCGCAACTACAGAGAATATGCCATCAGTGTCCAGGGCGATTGCTGCTGTCTATAGGGCTGCCGCTTTCTTCCTGACAAACAAGGAAAACATGGTTGCCAGTACAGGCGACTATTTGGGGACGCAGATCAACTCGGACAGGCAGCTTTGGAGCGTCGCCGGCAACCTCGCGCTTGTGTACAGGGTCCTGTTCGGAATGAGGTTCCACCAGAACTCTCTGGCCTTTTCACCCTGTGTTCCTCAGGGATTCGGCCCGGCGATAAGACTTGATAATTTCAAATATCGGAACTCGGTCCTGACTCTTTCGATCACAGGATACGGAGACAAGGTGGATCGCATCACTCTCGACGGGAAGCGACTGCTAGGCGGCAAGATACCCGATACCCTTACCGGGAGACACACGGTGGCTATTGCATTGAGCAAGATGTTCAGCGGAAGCCAAAGGGTAAACCTTGTCCCCGACGAGTTCACACCCGGAACTCTTCACGTGACTCTGACGAACTCCATGCTTGAATGGAAACCGGTGGAGGGAGCGGCTTCATACAGGATTTATCGGAACGGTAAGGAGATTTCAAATACCTCGTCTGATCGGTACAGGATCGCTGCGGTGGATGGTTATTCCGAGTACCAGGTGATGGCGGTTTCCGGTCATGGAACAGAGTCTTTCCTCAGCAGGCCTTTGAAAGTGGTTGTCGGGGACCCTGTCATTACAGTGCAGGCCGAATCCGGTGCGGACAGTGTGGAGAATCATTATACCGGTTATACCGGAAACGGCTATATCAAACTAGATTTACGGAATCCGAACTCACCCAATTACAGAGTCAATGTGCAAGACAGTGGAACGTATGCGATTGATGTGAGGTACGCTAACGGGAGCGGCCCCATCAACACCAACAACAAGTGTGCCATACGCACACTGATGGTTGATCATGATGCAGTCGGTCCGGTTGTGATGCCGCAGCGAGGCGCGGGCGATTGGGAGAGCTGGGGTTACAGTAACCCGATCCACTGCTTTCTCAAAAAGGGAGCCCACATTTTGACCATTACTTTCAACAAACAGGACAACAACATGAACGGCAAAACAAATACCGCCCTCGTGGATGCTGTCCGTTTAACCATGATCTCAAAGAGGTAGAGAATGCGAAGATTTGCCACTTCTCTTTTCGTATTGCTTTTTTCGCTCAGAGCTTTTGCTGGAGATACAGGAAAGATTGCCGGCAAGGTCGTGGACGCAGCTACAAAGCAGCCGCTTATCGGGGTGAACGTCCTGGTAGAAGGAACCTCCATGGGCGCGGCGACCGATCTCAACGGGAACTTCGTTATCCTGGACGTCTCGCCCGGAACCTACGCGGTGAAAGCTTCGGCGGTCGGCTACCGTCCGATGGAAATTAAGAACCTGCAGGTATCGATAGACCTCACAACGACCGCAAACTTCGATCTCTCCGAATCAGCTGTTACTACAAAGGCCGTCATTGTGACTGCACAGAGGCCGATGGTCCAGAAAGACATGACCGCAAACACGGCTATCGTGAACAGCAGGCAGATCGAATCTCTTCCTGTCACCAGTTTCCAGGATGTGCTGAATCTGCAGGCGGGCATCTATACCGACGCCAGCGGTGTTCTACATGCGAGAGGCGGTCGCGGTGGGGAAGTGACATACATGATAGACGGTATCCCGGTAACCGATGCGTATAACGGCGAAACGGTTGTGAACGTGAACAAGAACGCCATCGAGCAAATGCAGCTCGTCACCGGCGCATACAATGCGGAGTACGGCCAGGCGTTGAGCGGCGTTGTCAACATCGCCACCAAAAGCGGCACCAACAGATTCCACGGGAATATCACTGCCTACTCCGGCGGGTACGTGACCTCCAACTCGAACGTTTTTACGGGCTTGCAGACTATAAACCCGACGAATGAGCAGTGGCTCGAAGGCTCGTTAAGCGGACCCATCGTCAAGAACAAGTTGTTCTTTTACACCGACGCGCGATATTACTACACGGCAGGCGACCTGTTCGGGGTCAGGAAGTTCAACGTCTACGACGTAACCAACACGGCCAATTCCAATCCGTATCTCTGGCCGATACAGGAAACCGGCAACGGCCAAGCGGTTCCGATGGCTCCATATCTGGAAGCCTACATTCAGGGGAAAGTGACATACGTGCCGTCATCGGAATTCCATATTTCGTATGACTACATACTCGATAATTCGCGGGGAAAAGACTACAACTTTCAATACAAGTATAATCCGGACGGTGAGCTCAGCAACTTCACCAAAGGTTACTTAAATACGCTGTCCATGACCCAGACCCTCAGTGCACGCACTTACTATACGTTGGGACTGTCGTACTTCTTCCGCGATTACAGGCAATACTACGATCCTTCTCCTTTTTCCCTGACCGATCTCTTTACGCGAAAGGATCCCTTCAACCAGAAGTATGTGCTCCCAATCATAAACATAGCGCCTGAGGCGACGTTCTATTCCGGGGGCATTGATATGACACACAATGTCAGGAACACGAACACTTTTGTCGCGAAGTTCGATATCACAAGCCAGATCACCGACCACCATATGTTGAAGGCAGGTTTGGAATTCAATCAATATGATCTGTTCCTGCACAACATCGACCTGAGCCACGCACTTTCCGGCCAGGACATCGGTCGGGATCCTGCTACGGACGGTTCCAGTCCATTTCTGCTCGGCCCTTTCGTGATGCCGAGTCTGGAAAGCCCGTACAACCTGGAGTACTTGCACAGGCCGCAGCAATTCTCGGCTTATGTCCAGGATAAGATGGAATACAGGTCGCTGGTGGTCAATTTCGGCGTACGGTTCGATTGGTTTCATCCTGACGGCGTCGTCCTTTCGAACCCTGCGGATCCGGATGTGTACTACCCGCTGGAGCCACAGTACCAGGACAGCATCATAGCTCCGCTCGGCAATGGGATTACGCCGGCTAACCAGCACGAGATCGCCGTCCAGAGGAGGATGGCCTTCTGGTACAAGCCCGCAACAAACAAGTACCAGTTCAGTCCGAGACTCGGCGTGTCATTTCCGATCACCGATCGCGGTATCATTCACTTCTCTTATGGACTATTCTTCCAGATACCCTCTTTCGACCAGCTGTATCAGAGTCCGGGTTACAAGTTGCAGCTCGGCGGAAGCACGTTCCTCGGTGTCATCGGTAATCCAAACATGAATCCGGAAGAGACGACGAAAGGCGAACTGGGCGTCGAGCAGCAGCTCACGAACGACCTTGCTATCGACGTCACAGGGTATTTCAATGACATACGTAATCTGTCGGGAACACTCAATGAAATCATATTCGTGACGGGCAATGCGGCGGAGTACAGCAAGTTTGTAAATACCGATTTCGGCTTCGTGAAGGGCGTTGTCGTGACGCTTACGAAGCGGCTTTCCAATTCGTGGTCCGGAACCTTGAATTACACATTCCAGATTGCAAAGGGGGACGCTTCCGATCCCAATGCTGCAGCAAACCTGAGAGCAAGCGGCGTCCAGCCTGAGACTCAGTTGATTCCACTGAACTGGGATCAGCGGCATACTCTGGACGCAACGTTCAACTACGTGAATGCAACCGATTGGGGGGCAAGTCTGATTTTCAAATTCGGCAGCGGGACGCCGTATACGCCTGAACGAGTGTCGAACATCGGCGAGCTGGCTTACAATTCGGCCCTCAAACCCGCCACTTACGACCTTGATGCATACTTCTACAAGACATTCAGGCTAAGCAAGGCGGCGGGCCTGACGCTTTTTGCAAGAGTTAATAATGTCTTCGATACGAAGAATGCGCTTCAGGTTTACACCGATTCAGGATTGCCAAATGTGTCACTGTACGAAGAGTCTCTCATCGCTGCAAATCCGCCCCAGAGAATTGCGACTGTCCAAGACTATTACACTAACCCGACTTTCTACTCCGAGCCGAGGAGAATTGAAGTCGGAACAACGATTTCCTTTTAAAGCCCAGAGGTCCATCATGAAAAGATTCTCATTTGTCCTTGCACTCCTTCTAAGTTCGGGAATCGCATTTGGACAGTCTCCCCAACTCATCCA